>JBMFXK010000493.1:0-2244 GCA_049964315.1 Clostridia bacterium
AGGAGCTGCATCAGGTGGTTCTGGAGCATGTCCCGGGCCGCTCCGGCCTGGTCGTAATATCCGCCCCGGGTGCCGACACCGATCGACTCCGCCACCGTGATCTGGACATGATCCACATACTGTCGGTTCCAGACCGGCTCGAAGATGCCGTTGCCGAACCGGAAAACCAGGATGTTCTGGACCGTCTCCTTGCCGAGGTAGTGGTCGAGCCGGTAGATCTGCTGCTCCTGGAACACGTCGTGCAGGTGCTGGTTCAAGGCCACGGCGCTGGCGGTGTCGTGGCCGAAGGGCTTCTCCACCACCAGGCGGACATAGCTCTGCTCCGAGTGGGGGCGGTTCAAGCCGGCGGCGCCCAGCTGCTCGGCGATGACGGGATATTGGGATGGGGGGGTGGCGCAGTAGAAGATGCGGTTTCCTCCGCATCCCTCCTCCCGGTCCAGCCGGTCCAGGAGATCCGATAAGGTCCTGTAGGCGGCCTGGTCGCCGAAGTCGGCGCCCACGAAGTGGAGCATCGGCTCAAGCCGGCGCCACACGTCTTCATCGACCGGCCGGCGCGAGAACTCCTCCAGCGCCGCGCGCGCCATTTTGCGGAACGACTCGTCGGTGTCGTCGCCGCGCGAGAAGCCGACGATTGCCATCTCCCGAGGCAGGAGTCCGTCGAGCATGAGATTGTAGACGGCGGGGATGAGCTTCCGGCGCGTCAGGTCGCCGCCCGCTCCGAAGATGACCATGACGAATGGGGACACCATCGTCACGTGGCTGAGTCCTTCCCGGAGCGGATTGGTGGTCGGCGTGCTCATGGACATCCTCCCATTAGTGGCATTAGTGCAGATGTGCGGGCGAAACGGAGACCGTCAGGCCATCAGCACGTCCCCCAGCGCGTGCAGCACCAGCTCCAGGCCCGCACCCGGGTCGCCGCCCAGATTGACCGTCATTACGGGACGGCCGCGGCTCACGAGCGCCTTCAGGTCTCCCAGCGCCTGGGCCTGGATCAAGGTGTTGAAGGTGTAGGCAGACCCCGGCACCGGCAGGCCGCGCACCCGCTCCGCCGCAGCTGTCAGCTGGAGATAGCGGCCGCTCGCCGGGCCCCCCTTGTGCATCTGCCCGGTGGAGTGGAGAAAGCGCGGTCCGAAACCGCTGGTCACCGCCACGTGGAGCCGGTTGCGGAGCAGGATCTGGAGCGCGGAGAGCCGCTCCTCCACCTCCGATCCGTAGGGAAGGTAGGCCATGATGGCCAGGTACTCACCCTCACGGATGTCGGTGAGCCAGCCGGCCAGCATGGGTCCGAGCGCGGGGGACGTGGCATAGAGGCCGGGGGCCCCCTCCACCTCGGGCAGGTGGCCGGTGTCGGACACCAGCTTCAGCATGTCGCGGGTGTTGTCCTTGCTTTCCTGCACGTTGGGCTGGTCAAACGGATTAATGCCGAGGACGCGGCCACACAGGGCCGTGGCCGACTCCCAGCGCAGGAACTCGGCCCCCAGGTCGTCTACCGAATCCAGGGTGAAGAGGACGCGCGGGTGCTGTCCCAGAGCGTCCATGGACTCGTCGTGGGGGTCGTCCCGCAGACGGATGCGGACCAGCAGGCGGTCGTGCCCGTAAACCTCCGGGCGACCGACCTCCGGTTCCGAGACCGGGACGATGCCCGTGCCGGCCTTACCGGTGGATTCGGCCAGCAGCTGTTCGAGCCAAGTGCTGAACGCCTGCAGACGCGGCGTGCACAGCAGCGTGATCTTGTCGTGACCGCCCTGCACCGCGCCGCCAAGAATGGCACCAAGCTCCAGGGCGGGATTGTCGGCGCCATCGTCCCGGAGTGCGGCGCGCATCGAGAGGGCCCGGTCGAGAATCGCCGATCCGTCGAGCCCCATCAGGCAGGCGGGCAGAAGGCCAAAGAGGGACAGCGCCGAATAGCGCCCGCCGATGTCGGGAGGATTCAAGAAGACGTGGCGCCACTTGTCCCGGTCCGCCTCCGATGCCAGCGGCGTGTCGGGGTCGGTAATGGCGACGAAGGCCGGGCGCGGATCGAGACCGGCCTGTTCCATCAGATGCCAGTAGTACCGGTGAAAGGCATTGGGCTCGGTCGTGGTGCCGGACTTCGACGCCACCATGAAGAGCGTCTTGCCCAGTGGAACCGTCTCTCCGAGACGCAGCACCACCTCCGGGTCGGTGGAGTCCAGCACGATGAGGGAGAGGGCATCGGGGCCTGGCTCAAACACCTTCGTCCACAGGATGGAGATGAGGCTCGAC
>JBMFXK010000494.1:0-2235 GCA_049964315.1 Clostridia bacterium
CTGCCCAGACCGTCGCCCTGCTCTACGCGGACTGGCTGGCCGCATGCGATCGGGCGGCGGAGGTCCCAAGTCTGGCTGACCGCTTCTCAGTCCTGGACCCCGCCCGCATCCGGCTCGGGGACTGGCTGTACACCCATGGCCGCCATCAGGACGCCTGGAGGCTCTGGGAGAGCGTCATCCCCAAGAATCCGGAACAGGCGCGGCTCCGGCAGGAGCGGCTTAATCTTGCGCCGTCTGACGCTCCACCAGATCAGGTGCAGCGGTGATTCCGGGGATGCGTCCGCGTTTGGCGACCGCCACCCCCTGCACTTCCTTGACGTCCATGGTCATGTCAATCGGCGCCGCGGCTGCGATGTAGCTCCCCACCCCGAATCCGGTCGCACCGGCCTCCCTAAGCAGGCGGACTCGATCCGGTGTCAGGCCTCCGGATACGAAGATGCCCACGTCGGGAAACCCCGCCTGGTGAAGGCGCGCCCTGATCTCACGCACCAGACCGGGGCCGACGCCGCCGCGCTCGCGCGGGGTGTCAAGCCGAATGGACTGCAGTCGGGGACCGAGGGCCCGCGCCAGTCGAAGCGACTCCTCGGCTTCATCGCGGAATGTATCAACCAGCACCGTGCGCGGTACGTCCGGCGGCATTAAACGGTCGAAAGCCTCCGCGACTGTCAAGGTGTCTCCCGCAATCAGCATGAGTGCATGCGGCATGGTGCCGGCCGGGCTCAATCCCGCCTGCCGAGCGCCCAGGATGCTGGAGGCGCCCACGGCACCTCCCACCAGGGCGGCGCGATCCATCACCGACGCCACGGCCGGATGTACGTGGCGTGCCCCGAAGGAGATGACGGGTGCGCCGTCCGCCGCCGCCACGACCTCACGGGCCGCGGTAGCCCACCCGCTTGACGAAGCCAGGATCCCGAGCAGCGCGGTCTCATAGAGACCGAAGCTGCCGTAAGGACCCCGGATGCGCATCACCACCTCGTGCGCCTCCACCGGCCTCCCCTCGGGCAGGGTCCAAACGGTCACGGGCAATGGGGCCAACAGCGCCAGCGCCTCCTCGACACCGGCCAAAAGACCCGCGCGATTGGCAAACACCTCGGCCGTGACCACGGCGTCGCGGCGGCCGAGGCTGTCGAGTACTTCCAAAGATCCGACGAAGTAAACGTCAGCGGTGAGACCGTTTCGAATCTCCTCGGCGCTCGCGGACCGGATGCCGCGGGCGGGGGGGGTCCAATTTTTGACGTCGGCCAGGGTCAGTCGGTTGGGTTGTTGCTGCGCCACCGATGAATGTTTGCTCCTTTGCTGGGGATCGCACGGCGGAGACTTCGCCCACCGCACGCTCCCGTCCTCCCACCGAGCGGTAGAGCGCTCGTATCTCCTCGTCGTGAAGCGGACGGCAGGCGCCTTCTGGCAGACCTTCCAGGGACAGCGGACCGTAGCGGGTCCGGACCAGGTCGATGACCGGGTTGCCGACAGCTTCGAACAGCCGCCGCAACTCACGCTTGCGGCCTTCGCGGAGGGTGACGAGCACCCGGCTCCTCTGCCCCACCCGTTCCAGGACCTGCGCGCTCTCAGCGCGCAGCAGGCCCTCCTCGAAGGTGAGTCCTCGCTGGATCCGCTCCAGTCGGGCGGGGCCAGGATACCCCTCCACCCAGAGCTCATAGACCTTCGGCACGCTAAAGCTCGGGTGCATCAGACGGTGCGCAAGCCAGCCGTCGTCGGTCAGCAGGAGAAGGCCCCGAGACGGCGTGTCCAGGCGGCCCACGGGATATACCCGGCCCGACCCCGGCGGAATGAGATCGGTCACCAGGTGCTTGGCATGCCGGTCGCGCACACTCGAGGTGTATCCCGCCGGTTTGTTGACCAGCCAATACACCCTGGGCAGCGCCTTTGGCAAGGGGCGCCCCCGCACCGTGATGTCATCCCGGGCCGGATCGGCCTGGTCCCCGATGGCGGCAGTCTTGCCGTTGACCGCCACGCGTCCTTCCCGGATCCACTCCTCTGCCTGGCGGCGCGAACAAAGGCCCGCCTCGGCGAGAATGCGCTGCAGGCGGGCCGTTGGCATATTAGTTCCGAATCCGGAAGACGACTTCAACCTCGACCGGGGCGTTCAGAGGCAGGGCTCCGACCCCGACCGCCGAACGTGCGTGGCGGCCGCCGTCGCCAAACACCTCCTGCAAAAGCTCGGAGGCGCCGTTCACGACCTTCGGCTGGTCGTGGAAGTCGGGATCGCACTGCACG
>JBMFXK010000495.1:0-2234 GCA_049964315.1 Clostridia bacterium
CGGTCCGGTGGTGCTGCCGCTCCATCCCCGCACCCGCGACCGCATCGCCCGCTTTGGACTCACGTCAGCGCTGTCCGGCGTCACCGTCATCGAACCGCAGGGCTACCGGGCCTCGCTCACCCTCATCGGCAGTGCGGCCGCGGTCCTGACCGACTCCGGGGGGGTGCAGCGGGAAGGTGCCGTGCTGGGCGTGCCCGTCTACGTGCTCCGGGATGAGACAGAATGGGTGGAGCTGGTTCAGGATGCGCGGGCGGTCCTGGTCGGCGCCGACGCCGACCGCATAGAGGCGGCCGTTCGAGAGGGTCGTGCGCGGCCAAGGCCGAAGACCATCCAGGACAGTCCGTCCGCCAACGTCGTCGCCGATCTGACAGGGTAAGGAGAGTGCGCATGCGGACAACATTCCTCGATTACAACCGCCCCGATGTGACGGATCGCGAAGTGAGCGCGGTGGTGGACGCGGTCCGCTCGTACTGGCTGACACGCGGGCCCCGTGTGGGCCAGTTTGAACAGGCGCTCAGGACGTTTATCGGTCAGCCCAATCTGGTGGTCATGAATTCGTGCACGGCGGCCCTGCATCTGGCCCTGGTGGCCGCCGGCATCGGACCGGGCGACGAGGTCATCACGACGCCGCTCACCTTTGCCGCCTCGGTGAACGTCATCCTGCATGTCGGCGCGACGCCGGTGCTGGCCGACGTGCACCCGGAGACCGGACTCCTTGATGTGGACGCCGTACGCGCCGCCATCACGCCCCGCACGCGGGCCGTGCTGCCAGTGGACTACGCGGGCTTCGCCGTCGATCTGGACGCATTTCGCGAGCTCTGCAAGTCCCGTGATCTTGTGCTGGTGGAAGACGCCGCTCACGCCATCGCCACCCGCTACAAGGGCCGCCTGGTGGGCTCCTACGATCACTTCGCCGCCTTCTCCTTTTACGCCACCAAGAATTTGGCCACCGGGGAGGGTGGGGCCCTCTCCTGCCCGACGCCGGAGATGGCCGAACGGGTGCGGCTCTTGTCCTCGCACGGCATGTCCAAGAATGCCTGGAGCCGCTACACGGAAGCCGGATCGTGGTACTACGAGATCCACGAAGCCGGCTACAAGTACAATATGACCGACTTGCAGGCGGCACTGGGCCTCGTCCAACTGGAGCGGCTGCACGCGCTCCAGGACCGCCGCGCGGAGATTGCCCGCGCGTTTAATGACGCGTTCGCGCAAGATCCGGCCCTCGTCCCACCTGTGACGCCGCCTGACGTGGAGCCCGCCTGGCACATCTATCCGTTGCGCATCCGGGAGCAGGCGCTCACAATCAATCGCGATCGGTTTTTCGAGGAGTTGAAGGCGCGGCAGATTGGTTGTTCCGTGCATTTCATCCCGATCCATTTTCATCCGTATTACCACGAGCGGTTCGGATGGCCTGAAGGATCCTATCCGAATGCCGAGGCGTATTTCCGCGGCGAAATCTCGCTGCCGCTCTATCCGGGGATGTCTGACCAGGACGTGGCCGATGTCGTCGAAGCGGTTCGGGGGGTGGCAGCCGAGCACCGAGCCTGACGGATTTCGATGGGGTGTCGATTGAAGGAGGAGAGACATGGCCCAGTGGCTGAAGCGCGGCCTCGACCTGGTAGTCGCGGCCGTGGGGCTGGTTCTGCTCTCTCCTGTCTTCCTGTACTGCGCTCTCGCCATCAAGCGTGATTCGCCGGGACCGGTCCTTTACCGGCAGGAACGGGTGGGGCTGAACGGGCGGGGCTTTCGGATCGTGAAGTTCCGCACCATGGTCGTGGATGCGGAACGCCAGTGGATACCCCCTCAAACTTCGGCGGAACTTCAGCACTTTTACTTTCAGGATGAGGGCGACCCGCGCATCACGCGGGTCGGCCGCTGGCTCCGGGCCACGTCGCTCGACGAACTCCCGAACCTTTGGAACGTCCTCGCCGGGGATATGTCACTGGTGGGGCCGAGGCCGGAAGTGCCGGAGATTGTGGCCCTCTATGACGACGCGATGCGGGCGCGTCTTCGGGTGAAACCAGGCCTGACAGGACTGGCCCAGGTGTCCGGGCGTGGGCTCCTCTCCACCGCCGAGACGATCGAGTACGACCTCGAATACTGCCGGCGCTGGTCGCTCGCGGAGGATTTGAGGATCCTGTGGTCCACCATCCGCACGGTGGGGGAGCGCAAGGGGGCCCTGTAGGTTCGCCAACCTGGGTTGCTGCTCTCTCAGACATAAACTGGACAACTAG
>JBMFXK010000496.1:0-2232 GCA_049964315.1 Clostridia bacterium
GCCTCTTCTAACTGGCCCAGCCGCTGCCGGCACTGGCCCAGCAGCAAAAACGCCTCGCCGTCGAGGCCTCCCGCATCCCATCCGATCAGTTCCTCCAGCGGAGCCGCTGCCTCTTCCACCGCACCGCGCCGGATGCGCGTCATGGCGAGGGAGTAAAGGGCACGCAGGTACGGACGCAAACCAGGATCCTGCCACCCCGTGCGCCGTCGGCGGCGCGGCAGATCCGGTTCCGCCATCTGAATCGCCATCTGAAAAAGTTCGGCGGCCTCGTCCAGCTCATTCCAGCTCAGGTACACGCTGCCGAGACCGTTCAGCGCGTCGACACGCGCCGGGTCCATTTCCAACGAGCGCCGGAAGTGACCTTCCGCCTCGTCCAATCGCCCTTCCTGCAAGCGCCGCCAACCGAGAAGTTCCTCGTCCCGTGCCGCCAACCTTTGTCACCTCAGAAACCGCAAGAGTGCAACCGGGCCTCAATGGCCGTCGGTGACATTCCAGGTTGGCGGCAAAGATCCCTGCCTTACCGCATGCCAAGTTCGAACCCGCCTACGGCGTGAAGAAGCGGGCAAACGGGTGCCCGGCGAGGCTGGCCCCCCACGCCCGTCCGTCGACGATCGTGTCAAACACGAGCTCCTCGGGCAGAGGGCCGTCCCCGTTCGTCAGGCGGAAGCGACGTCCTTCCCCGTCTATGGGGAGCAGGCGGGCCGAGGCGCCGTCCGGCGGAATCAGGAACAGCTCGCGGCCGCGCCCCACGATTCGGAAGTTCGATTCCCACGGATTGTGACTCCGGTAATGCCCGGTCAGCGCCTCCTGCGCCGGCGCCAGTCTGCCGCGGTCCTGCTCCCGCCCGATTCGCCAATAGGTGTCGCCTCCGTGATGGAGAGCCAGCGTCTCATGGTCATCGCCCTCCCGCTCCAGCAAAAACAGCGACAGCGCCGGATGATGGGCGACGATGGCGGCACCTCCCGACGCCCGAGGGGGAGGCATTGGCTCGCCGTTCCACAGGATGCGGAGCTCGCCCAGCGCCCCGGGCGTTATCTCGAGGGTGTCACCGCTGCCGGATCGGTACGTGCCGGCGTAGAGCCCGGCCTCCTCCAGCAGGCTGGCGGACACAGGCGGCTCCGGGCCGGGATCTTCCCCGCGCACACCCCGGCGAGCGGCATCCAGCACCTGCTGGGCGATAAAGGCCGGCCGTCCCGGGCCGTTGACCAGCACGGCTACGCCAACCCCGGAGGCGGGGTCCGCCAGGATCTGCGCGTAGTAGCCCAGCATCCCGCCGCTGTGGCCGATGACAGCGTCGTCACCGGTCCCATACCGGCCTATGCCGAGTGCGTACCAGTCGTCCGGTCCCACCTGGATCACGGGGGTTATAAAGCGGCGGAAGTCTTCCGGACCAATCAGGCACCGCCCCTCCACCCGGCCCCCGTTCAGCAGCAGGCGTACGTAGCGGGCGAGATCGACGGCTGTACTGGAGAGACAGCCGTCGGCGGTGTCGGTCTCGATCCAGGCCGCCGGCACCAGCGGGTCTTCCGGCCAGTAAGGCCGATCGTCATAGAGCGGGCGATGGCCGTCCGCGAGCTGTCGTCTCACCTCATGCGTGATGACGGCGTCGGTGTCCCCCATCTCGAGCGGGTCCAGGAGGCGCTCCCGGACCAGCTCCCGGTAGGACCGGCCTGTCACTGCCTCCAGCACCAGGCCCAGCGTCTTGAATCCCACGTTGGCGTAGTGGAATCGGGCGCCGGGCGCCCACACGGTCTCGGTATGGCGCAGAGACCAGACCTCCAGGTGGGCGTCGGGGGGAAAGTCAGTGCCGCCGATGAGTCCGGAGGTATGCGACAGCAGATGAGACAGGAGGATGCGGGGGCGGCCCTTCACCTGAAACCACGGGAGGTAAGCCTCCACGGGCTCCTCCAGCGAGAGCCGCCCCTCAGCCTGGAGCTGGAGCAGCAGCAGGGCCGTAAAGGACTTGCCGATAGACCCGAACTCGATGCGATGGTGCGGCAAGAGAGGCTCGCCAGCCTTCGCATTGGACAATCCGTACGTTCGTGAATACAACACCCCATCGCGGTCCGTCACCGACAGCGCCACGCCCGGCGTGCCGTCCTCGGCCCGTACGCGTTCCACAAAGGAATCGGCCCAGTCGGTCCACATCCAAGGCATCCTCTTGCCCCTCCTATTGCCCCTCCTCTGAAAAATAGATGGGGCGTACCACCGGTCGTAGTGTCCGGGGTTCCC
>JBMFXK010000497.1:0-2218 GCA_049964315.1 Clostridia bacterium
GCCCGCTGCGTGGCCGGTGCACGACCAGCAAGCGGGAGGGGCGGACGGTCGGGATGCGTATTCCGGTCATGTCGGCCGCCTGCTCCGGTCCATGCCGGGCGGCCAAAGCGACGGGGAGCAAGACAGGTGGAGCATACGTCGCGGTGGCCGGCATGCGCAAGTGGCGCTCGATTCACGCCCCCAGTTCTGTAAGAGGCTGGGCCTGATCGAAGGGGGGTCGGAGGGGGGCGGCAGCCCCCCTGGCGCGCAGAGGCTCCCGACGTCTATTCCCGCCCTGGAGAGTTAGCCATGCCGGCCAGGGGGAAGGGGGACGTGCCGTCCCCCTTCCCCCTGGTGTGTCTGGATGGCGGTCAGACGCCGGCCATCGCTGGGTCCGCTGCGCTGTCCTCGCGGGCGCGGAGTTTACGCATGGATTCCCCGCGCAACTCGATGCGGTGAGCACCATGGACCAGGCGGTCCAGGATGGCGTCGGCGATCGTGGGGTCGCCGATCCGGGCGTGCCACTGGCTGATGGGCACCTGGGTGGCGATCAAGGTCGAGCCGACGCCTGCACGGTCTTCCAGGATGTCCAGCAGGTCCTGCGCCTGATCGATGGTCAGGCTGGTCAAGCCCCAGTCGTCGAGCAGCAGCAGTTCTGCCTTGGCGAGCTTGCGGGTCAACGAGCCCAAGGTGCCGTCGGCGCGGGCCAGGGCGAGGTCCGCGAGCAACCTGGAGACGCGGTGGTAGGCTACGGAGTGGCCCAACCGGCAGGCGCGGTTGCCCAGGGCGCAGGCCACGAACGTCTTGCCGGCGCCCGTCGGCCCGGTGACGATGCAGTTCTGGTGGGCGGCGATCCAATGCCCGGAGGCCAGCGAGAGCAACACACCCCGGTCCAGCCCCCGGCTGCCGCGAAAGTCGATGTCCTCAACGCAGGCTGCCGTTTGCTTCAACTGAGCCCCCTTGAGCCGTCGCTGCAGCCGCCGGTTCTCCCGCGCGTCCCATTCCCGATCCACGAGCATGCCGATCCGATCCTCGAAGGGCAACTGCGCCAGGGCTGGGGTGGCCATCTGCTCGCCGAGCGCGTCCGTCATCGCATCCAGGCCGAGGGCGCGAAGCTTCTCGAGCGTTTGGGCCAGCAGCATCAGTGCCCCTCCTCGTAATACTCAGGTCCGCGCACGTTGGCGTGATCAGGCTCCTTGGGCGCCAGAGCTCGTGGGATGGCCGGGGCCCGGTCGAGCCCCGACGTCAGCAGCGCCTTGACGGTCTTGTAGCTGGGGCTGCCGATGTCCAGCGCCCGGCGGCACCCCGCTTCGAGCCGCGTGGCGCTGTACTTGCGCCCCAGGGAGATCAGTCCCATGCACGAGCGGAAGCCCTGTTCGGGGTGCGGGCGGCGCCGCATGATCTCGGCAGCGACCGCGGCCGTCGCCGGGCCGGTCTCCGCCGCCCATGCGGTGATGCGCTCGGGCGTCCACTCCGCGTAGCGCCGGTGGGCGGAGGGCATATGTTCGGCGCATGTCGTGTGCTTGCCGGGTACGTAGCTGCGCAGGTGGCTGGCCACGCGCCGGTGCTTGTGAAGCACCTCCACCGCCACCGGGCTGACCCTCACGTCGACCTTGGACCCCACCAACTGGTGCGGCACGCTGTAAAAGTGCTTCGCGACCTCAACGTGATAGTCGGGACCCACGGTCGCCACCCGCCAGTCGGTCCATTCGTACCGTTCGGTCGGCAGGGGGCGCAGCGCAGGACGATCCAGTTCTTCGAAGAGTTGACGGCGGCTGGCCTTCAAGGCGCGGCTGACGCGCTCGTTCATCCGGGTGCGCAGTTCCCGGATCGCAGCGTTGGCCTCTTCGACGCTGAAGAAGGTGCGGTTGCGCAACGCTGCCAGGATCCAGCGGGAGGCCACGAGCACCGCGGCCTCGACCTTTGCCTTGTCCCGGGGCCTTCGGACTCTGGCCGGTATGACCACCGTCCCGTAGTGCGAGGCGAGATCCTGATAGATCGGATTCAGGTCGGGCTCGTACCGCTCGGCCCGCCCCACTGCGGTTGCCGTGTTGTCGGGCACCGTGATCTCGGCGACGCCGGCGAAGAACTCAAAGGCCAACACATGCGCCCGCACCCAGTTCGGGGTCTTCTCGTCGGGCATCGCCTCGGCGAAGGTGTAGTTGCTGCATCCCAAGACCGCCACAAAAAGGCTGGCCTGCGAGATCTCCCCCGTGTCGGCGTCGACGATGCGTATCTT
>JBMFXK010000498.1:0-2218 GCA_049964315.1 Clostridia bacterium
GTGCGGGTGGACACCCGGCATGGCCGAGTGTGGACAGGATCGGGCAGCATGCTGACGTATAAGAGTCTGCTCGTCAGCATCGGCAGCAGCCCGCACTACGTATCGGTTCCCGGCTTGCAGGGCCACGCGATTCCGCTGCGGACCGTCGCCGATGCACGCCGGCTGCACGAGCGGCTGGCCCGCCGCACCGGGCAGCGCGTCGTGGTGATGGGGGGTGGGTTGACCGGAGTTGAGCTGGCGGGGGCGCTGGTCGGTGAACACCACGTCATCCTCGTTGAGCGGGCCGCCCGCATTCTTCCCGGCTTCGGCCCGGGACTTGCCCAATATGCGACGCGCATCCTGCGGCGGCTGGGGGTCGTCGTGTGCGTGTCCCGCGCGGTCATTGCGGTCAATGGGGACTGTGTGGGGCTCGAAGGCGGGGATGTGATTCCTTATGACATCCTGGTATGGGCCGGCGGGGTCGCACCGTCCCCGCAGCTTTCCTGGGACGGGGCTGACGTGGACGCCGACGGATATCCGGTGGCCGATGGATGGGGACAAGTTGCTCCCGGCGTCTTCGTGGCAGGGGATCTGTGGAGGGTGGTGGCGGACGGGCAGCTGTTTCCCCAAACCGCCAATGTGGCGCTGGAAGCCGGCCGATTTGCGGGGCGGGCCATGAGTCGCTGGTCGCAAGGGCGTCCACTGGGATCCCGCTTTCGCCCCCACCTCCGGGGGATGCTGGTGTCTCTCGACGCCACGCGCGGTGTGGGATGGGTCGTCAGCCAAGGAATTCCCCTTCGGGGATCCAGTGTGAGCCGGTTGAAAAGGCTGGTGTTCACGCGCTACCGACGGGGATTAGCTCGAGCTGTGTCACCCCAGCCACGTATGCAGCCACAAGCGTGAAGCGCCCTGCTGGACCGCGTCCAATCGAGCCGTGAGCCCTTCCTCCTTGTGCATGAACCCTGCTACGACGCATGCCGGGAGGCGTTTGGGCCCGGTTCAAGAGCCGCTGGCGGCCCATGTGCCCAAACCGGGCACATGGGTCTTTGAGCACCCGGACTGTTCGTGACTCGAGCAGCAGGATGCCGGTCACGGCCTCCGCCGTGTCCAACGAGCCGGTCAAAGCTGCCTCCGGCCAACGCGATGAGACGAGGTCGTGCGTCGCGTCTCAGACCGAGGTGCACGAAAGTGCCATTCCAGCGCGGACGATTCGCGCCCGCCACATCCGGTCTGCTCGGCATCCGGGGGACGTCTTCTGTCCCTTTCCATAGCGCGGCAGGACGACAGGCGGTAGGACGGCGGTGGACCTGCGCCTTCCCGCTTAGCAGCGGGATCAGTCCCTCAACGGAAGAGTATCTCTATGTGGCACAATTCCCCAGATGTGGCTTCCGGTATGATGGGCATGTGAATTTGGCCGCCGGAACGTGTGAGCGGCACAAGGAGTGAACAGTGTGAACCCGCCCAAGGCCGAGAAGATCCCGCACCCGCACACCCTGCACGGCGACGTGCGGCCGGACGACTACTACTGGCTGCGTGAGCGTGACAACCCCGCCGTCATCGCGCACCTGCAAGCCGAGAACAGCTACGCCGCCGACGTGATGGCGCCGCTCGAACCGCTGGTCGAACGGCTGACGCACGAAATGCGCGCACACATGGAAGAGAATGATGCGGCGGTACCGGTTCAGGACGGTCCCTACTTCTACTACTCGCGAACCGAGGAAGGGCTGCAGTACCCCATCTACGCCCGCAAGCGGGCCGTAGACCGGGAGGCGCTTGTCACGGCCCCCGAAGAGGTGGTGCTGGACCAGAACCAGCGTGCGGAGGGTAAGGCCTTTCTCAGCATCACGGTGGTTAAGCCCAGTCCTGATCACCGGCTGTTGGCATTTCTGGAGAATGACACGGGGTCGGACCGCTATACCCTGTATGTGAAAGACCTGTCCACCGGTGCCCTGACGACCGACGTGATTCCCGATGTGTTCCTGTTCGGCAGCGTCGCCTGGAGCGCCACCGGATCTCACCTTTTCTACATCACCACCGACCACACGCAGCGGCCGTTCCGCCTCTATCGGCACACGCTCGGGCAGGCGGCAGCGGACACCCTGCTGTACGAAGAGACCGACCATACGTTCAATGTCCATCTCCGGGCCTCGCGCAGCGGCCGCTATCTCTACCTGGTCTCCGCCAGCAAGTCCAGCACCGAGATCCGGCTCCTCCCGACCGACGAGCCCGAAGGCGACTG
>JBMFXK010000499.1:0-2216 GCA_049964315.1 Clostridia bacterium
GGCGCTTCGAGAAAGTGGTGCTGGCTCGCAGCGTGGAGCTCCAGCTGGAGGAGAGCATTGACGCCGAGCGCGTGTTTACAGCGCTTGGCCGCGACGTCGACGCGGCAACGCGCTTTCTCATCCGGAGCGGGGATGCTGTCTTTTTGGGTGCCAGTCCGGAGCTCCTGACCCGCGTGGCGCAGGGACGGGTGGAGAGCGTGACCCTGGCCGGCACCGCGGAGCGGGGCAGCGATCCCGACCTGCTCCTCAAGAACCCCAAGGAACGGGCCGAACATGAGTGGGTGAGGCGGTTTCTGGCCGACGGGCTGGGCGAGGTGGCGGAGCAGGTGGATATTGCGGCGGAACCGGTGGTGCGAGGGTCCGGCCCGGTCCAGCACCTGTATACGCCGGCCGGTGGCCGTCTGAAGCCTGAGGCCGACATCTGGGACGTGTTGGCAGCACTGCATCCCACGCCGGCCGTCGGCGGCTTTCCGCGCGAGCCCGCCATGCGCTGGATCCGGGATCACGAGGGCTTCGATCGCGGATGGTATGCCGGCGCCGTCGGCACGGTGGAATTGGGCGGAGACGGCGCATTCTATGTGGCGCTGCGGTCGGGGCTGATTCGCGGGTCGCGTGCCGTCTTGTACGGGGGCGGCGGGGTCGTCCACGGTTCCGACCCCGAGCGTGAGCTCATCGAGACCGGCTGGAAGTGCCTGCCGATGCTGCGCGCCCTCGCCCGCGCATGAGCGGCGACGTCCTCACCCGGGCGGTCTGGCAGTTGGTGCAGGGACTGGCCGACGGGGGCGTGCGGGAGGCGGTGGTGGCTCCCGGCTCACGCTCCACCCCGCTGGCGCTGGCCTTTTTCCGGCATCCCCGCATCCAGGTGTACATGCACTACGATGAACGGTCAGCCGCATACTTCGCCCTAGGAATGTCCGAAGCGGCGTCCCGTCCGGTCGTGCTGGTCTGCACCTCAGGCACGGCAGCGGCCAACTTCCTGCCGGCGGTGGTGGAGGCTTCGCTCACCGACGTGCCCCTGATCGTGATGACGGCCGACCGTCCTCCCGAGCTTCGCGAGGTGGGAGCACCCCAGACCATTGATCAGCGGCATCTGTACGGAAGCCATGTTCGCTGGTTTTACGAGTGCCCGCTGCCCGATCCGTCGCTGGTTGGCGGAAGTCTCTTCGCCGCCATGGGCCTCCGGGCGGCGCGGCAGGCGTCCACCGCCCCGCGGGGGCCGGTGCATCTGAACGTTCCCCTGCGCGAACCCCTGCTCATTGGAGAGTGTCCGGAAGACATCCGCTCGGTGCACGCGCAGAACGACAGCGGCGCCAAGACGTCGGTGCGGCTCGATGCAATCGTGGAACGCCTTGCCGGCCAGCGCGGCATCGTCGTGGCGGGGGCCGAGGACTTGCGGGCTGCCGGGCCGGCAATCCTGAGCCTGGCCGCGCACCTTCACTGGCCGGTGGCAGCGGATCCGCTGTCCAACCTGAGGACCCCTGGGGCGCTCGTGCTGTCCCACTATGATGCCTGGCTCACACCACCCGACTGGAGGGCCCTGCGGCTGGAGGCCGTCGTGCGTTTTGGCCCGCCGCCGCTGTCGAAGGCTTTGAATCAGGGCCTGGCGTCGGTTCCCCTGACCCTCATCGACCGCGCCGGCCGGCTCCGCGACCCGGCCTTCCAGACAAGCCACTGGCTTTCGGTGCCGGACTTCGCCTGTCTGGAACCTCTCGCCGGCTCGCCCCCGCCAGACCGGGTTCCGGAGCCCGGTCCGGACGCGTTCCTGCAGGCCGACAGCCGGGCCGGCGACGCCCTTCGGGCCGCCATCGCGGACCTGCCGGGCGAGGGAGGCCAGTTTGAAGGCGCGCTGTTTTACGGGCTGGCTGAGGCGGTCCCGGGCTATCAGGCCCTGCTTGTCGGCAACAGTATGCCGGTTCGCGACCTCGACAGCTTCGCATCCGCGCTTGTCCCCCGGATCTTCGGGCAGCGGGGCGCCAGCGGCATCGACGGAGTGGTATCCCACGGATTTGGTATCTCCGCCGCACTCGGACGTACGCTCATCATCGTGGGGGATCTATCGTTCTTCCACGACATGAACGGTCTCCTGGCGGCGCACCTGCATGCGCTGCCGGTTACGGTGCTGGTGATCAACAATGCCGGCGGCGGTATCTTTTCGTTCCTGGACCAGCGCGCGGCGCTGCCGGCGGACGAGTTTGAGGTGCTGTTCGGCACGCCCC
>JBMFXK010000500.1:0-2212 GCA_049964315.1 Clostridia bacterium
ACGGGATCCTTGAGAACCTTTTCGTCTTCCCCCATCGACACGGCCTTGAACCTCCGGACTAGCGTTCGACCCGGTGTGAGACAAGTCCTGTCCGTTGACGGGAAAGCGGACGAAGGGTTCCTGGTCAGACAGACAGGCGAAGGAGCGGCAGGACCTTGGACACTCTCCTCATGCCCGAGCGAGTGCTGGTGGGTACCACCATGGAAGTGGGGCGGGCGGTGCTGGTGCGGGACGGGCGCATCGCCGCCGTAGGCGACAGCCGGGAGCTGGCGGCCGCCCACCCGGATGTCGTGCCGGTACCGCTTAAAGGTCAGTTGCTGGTGGCCGGCGGCGTCAATGGGCACAACCACAGCTTTCAGATCTTGATGCGGGGCCTCGGTGAAGACGACGACTTCTTTGGCTGGCGGAGTCAGGTGCTGTACCCCATTTCCGAACGCCTGAGCCGGGCGGAGATTCGTGACGGGGCCCTGCTTGCCTTCGCGGACATGCTAGAGAGCGGCATCACCACCGTCGCCGACTTCTTCTATCTGAACGACGGCGGCATCGATCACGCACTGGCCGTTGCCGACGCGGCGCGGACCGTCGGCATCCGCCTCGTCCTGGCCCGCTGCTTCTACGATTGGGAGGGAGCCCCGGCCCGCTACCGGGAGACGCCCGCGCAGGCGCGGCACAACACCCGGGCACTGTATGACGCGGTTGGTGCAGACTCCCTGGTCACGGTGCAGGTGGCGCCGCACAGCCCCCACGGTGCGTCGGCCGCCATGATAGAGGCCGCGGTCGCCTCCGCGGAAGAGCTCGCCGTGCCGCTCCACATCCATTGCGCGGAAGGACGCTACGAGCGTGAGGAGTGCCTGAACCACTACGGCCTGACCCCCGTGGGCTGGCTCCGCGAACGGGGTGCCCTCACCGCGCGCACCGTGCTCATCCATGCCGTGTGGGTTGACGACCGCGACCTGGACCTCATCGCCGAGGCGGGCGCCTCGGTGATTCACAACCCCTCCAGCAACATGATCCTGGGAGACGGGATAGCCCCGGTGCCTGCCATGCTGGCCCGCGGGGTCACCGTGGGTCTCGGCACCGACGGCGGGTGCACCAACGATCGCTCCAGCCTCTTTGATGAGATGCGCACGGCGGCGCTTTTACAAAAGGTGGCGGCGCAGGATGGCAAGGCGCTCGACGCCGACTCGTCCTGGCTCATGGGCACCGAGGGGGGTGCACGCGCGCTTCAGATCGAGGCCGGACGTCTCGAGCCCGGCCACCTGGCCGACCTCGTGAGCCTTGACCTGAACGACTGGTCGCTGCTGCCGGGTCCGCCCACCGTCCGCCATCTTGTCTATGCCCTCTCGCCGCGGGCGGTGCGGAGCGTCTTTGTGAACGGACGCGAGGTAGTGCGGGACGGGCGCGTCGTGTTCCCGGGGGCAGCAGAACTCAGGGTGCGCAGTCGAAACTGGCAGACGGCCGCGACGGGGCCCTCCCCAGACTGATCCATCAGCGTATCGTGACCGACGGACGTGCGCGGCGGCGAGAACGCCGCGTGCGGGATGTCGTCCGGGGCCAGTAGCCGTAGAAGAGTCCCGCTACGGTCCAAAACGCGCCCAAATCGCCCAACAGGCCCGCATGGCGCGCCGACCCCACGACGTACAGGATCGGGCCGAGTACCCACAGCGACCGCGACAGCCTGTTTCTCATGGCGTCCCTTCCCGAAGCGTGTCGCAGAGAGGTTGGCTATCGGGACCGGAAATCCTGCCGTCCCGCCGCTGCCGACCCCGTCACGCGTGCCGAACGGTACAATTGGGACGCAGGATCCACTGCGCTGGACGGGAAGGAGATGCCGGATGGCCAGAGCCCAATCAGACACTCTTCTCGTGGAGCTGGCCGCGCTGGCCGCCCGGCTGCAGACCGAAGGCCCCGCCGTCCGGGATACGCTGCCTGACCGCGACGGGGTGGAGCGCCTCGTGGGACGGATTGCCCATCTCCTCTTTCCGGGTCACCTGCCGCCCCCCAGCACCGACCGGGCTCCCGTGGCCGGGGCGATGTTCTGGCAGGTGTCGGAGGCATTCTGGGACCTCACCCGCGCGCTGCACGCCGTCACCCCCCACGACTGTCCCGGGGCATCCACCTGTGCGGAGGTTGCCGCCCAGGCCGAGCAGGCCCGCCTCCTGCTCCGCAAGCTGCCCGCTTTGAGGGACGAACTCGGGGCGGATGCCGACGC
>JBMFXK010000501.1:0-2197 GCA_049964315.1 Clostridia bacterium
GTGCTGCGCGTGCTGGCTGCCGGCAATCCTCTCGCAGCGGTCGTCGAGAGCGGCGGCCATCTGGTGAACCATAAGAAGCTCCAGTGTCCCGGCGTGCGGGTTCGACTGCCGATGCTGACCCCGCACGACCAGGCCGCCATCCGTGCCGCGCTCGGCCGCCGCCTCGACTGGATCGCGGCATCGTTTGTCCAGGACGTGGACGATGTGTTCGAGGTGAAGCGCTGGCTTGAGGATGAGGGCGTCGACGTACCCGTCATGGCCAAGATTGAAACCCGCGCCGCCATCCACAATCTGGACGACATTGTCCGCGTCTCAGACGGGATTATGGTGGCGCGCGGAGACCTGGGCGTGGAGATGGCGCCGGAGCAGCTTCCCTGGCTGCAGAAACAAATCATCGAAGCGGCCAACCGCATGGGCCGTCCCGTGGTGACGGCGACTCAGATGCTGGAGTCGATGTGCGAGCATCCCCGTCCCACCCGGGCGGAGGTGACCGATGTGGCCAATGCCATCTGGGACGGCACCGATGCCGTTATGCTGTCGGAGGAGACAGCCGCCGGCCAGTACCCGGTGGCGGCGGCGGCGACCATGGCGCGCATCGCGGAGGAGGCGGATACCCGGGGGTCCCGGGTGTCCGAGCGGGCCGGCTCGGACCGCGCGTCCGTGACCCGGGCCGTGAGCCACGCCACGGTGACCGCGGCGCAGGATCTAGGCGCTCGCGCCATCATCTCGGCCACCGAGTCGGGGTACAGCGCCCGTGCGATTGCGCGTCTGCGGCCCCGCATCCCCATCCTGGCGGTTACGCCGCACGCGCATGTGGCGCGTCGGCTGCGGGTGGTGTGGGGCGTCGACCCGTACGTGATGGCGCCGGTCGAGGGCAGCGACGCGATGATCGCACGCGCCATCGGCGTGGTGACCGACGCGGGCCGCATCGAGGCGGGCGACATGGTGGTGGTGGTGGGCGGGGTTCCCACCGGGCAGCCCGGCACCACCAATTTGATGCGGGTGGTGACCGTGGGCGAGGCAATATTGCGCGGGCAGGGCATGGGACTGGACCAGGCGGCCACCGGTGCCGTATTGGTGGTGGAGGAAGTGCGGGCGGTGACGGCGCGCCAGGCCGCGGGGAAGGTGCTGGTCGCGCGGGCGACGAACCGGGACTGGGTTCCGCTGATGCAAGAAGCGGCCGCCCTGGTGGTTGAGGAAGGCGGGCTCACCAGCCATGCGGCGGTGGTGGGGCTGTCGCTGGGCAAGCCGACCATCGTCGGCGCACGCGAGGCGACGAGCCGGCTCGCCAACGGACAGATCGTGACCGTGGACGGTCGCCGGGGCCTTGTGTATCAGGGAACGGCCAACGTCTGACGGAGAAGGAGGAGTCGACCGTGCGCGTGTTCCTGAACGGTCGGTTCGTGGATGAGAAGGACGCCGTGATCTCATTTGACGACCGGGGGTTCCTGTTCGCGGATGCGGTGTACGAGGTAATCCATCTGTATGACGGGGTGCCGTATCGCTTAAAGCCCCACCTCGACCGGCTTGAACGCAGCCTGGAAGGCGCCATGCTGCCGCCGGTTGATCTGGGCATGATCACCCGCGTCATCTTTGATCTCGCCGGTCAGGAAGGCCGCGAGGTGGCTGACACCATTATCTATATCGAGATCACGCGGGGTGCGGCACCTCGCAACCACATGTTCCCGGGACCCGAGGTAACGCCCACCATCCTCCTCTGGTGCCGGCCTGCGCCGCCGCCGGCCGAAGAGCGCCTGAGCAACGGGATCAGCGCCATCACGGTGTCTGACGACCGCTGGGCCAAGTGCTGGATCAAGACCGTCAACCTGCTGCCCAACGTGATGGCCAAGGAGCGGGCCCGTCGGGCCGGGGCGGATGACGCCCTCTTCGTACGGGACGGCATGGTACTGGAGTCGACGGCCTCCAACCTGTTTATCGTCACCGGCGACGTCTTGCGCACGGCCCCGGTGACGAATTACATCCTGCCGGGCATCACCCGCGCGGCCCTGCTGGAGCTGGCGCCGTCGGTGGGGCTGCAGGTCAGAGAAGAACCGTTTTCGGTGGAGCAGCTTCTGGCGGCGGACGAGGTCTTCCTGTCGGGGACCACCAGCGAGGTGCTGCCCGTAACCACGGTGGACGGCAAGATGCTGCGGCACGGCCAGGGCCCCGTCGCAGTCAAGCTGCGCGAAGCCCTGCA
>JBMFXK010000502.1:0-2194 GCA_049964315.1 Clostridia bacterium
TCGCCACGGGCAAGACCCTGCCCGCGTTCCAGGGCTTCCTCACAACGCAAGGGGTGACCGGGTTCGGCCTGGGCCAGACGGCCCTGTATCACACGTCGGACGGCGGACGGACCTGGACCAAACGGGGTGTCCTGCCCATCCCGCCCAGTGCTCCACCCGCCGCATCCTCGGCCATCCCGAGGTTTCAAGCCTCGGGCGGCGCTGTCCAGGCGCCGTCGGCCCACGACGTCTACGTCAGCACCTGTAATGGCCAGATGATTTCCAACAGTGGATGTGCCACCACGCTCTTCGCTTCCCACGACGGGGGCCGGAGTTTTCAGGTCGTACAGGACCGGAACTGTACCCAGCAGATGACCGTGCACATGACGTCACCCACTGAGGGGGTGCTCCTCGACACCGGCTACACCATGTGTGAGGGCACACCCTGGTCCAATGTCATCTACAAGACTCAGAACGGCTTTTCGGTTCTCACCCGGACCGCCGTACTGCCGATTGATGTGAGCGCCCTGTCTTTCTCGAGCACCGAGGATGGCTGGCTGGCAGGCTTCCCGCTTAGCTGTGGGAACCCGGACGGGCCGTGCCCCCTCGCGGTGGCCGTCACCACCAATGGCGGGAGCAGCTGGACCTTCCTGCCAGAGCCGTCAGCCTCTCCGATCGCACACGCTGCTTCGGCGTCCTAGGTGTCCGCCTTCCCGCGGGGCCATGCTTGCTGGCTTTGCCACTGCCACCCACAGCCGCCGTCGAGCACGCCGATCGTACGCCACGAGCGGCTCTTCAAAGAGATCGGAAGCGCATCATACCCTTCGACATTCACCAGCCCGGTGGAAAGCATGCCACCCGCATCGGTGCGACGCCGGGTGAGCCCGATGAGGCTGTTCCGACCAGTCGCCTCCCGGTTCTTCAAGACACAGGTATTGACCCAGCGCGAGGACGGATTGCGGCTGAGGAAGCAGCAGGCGTCGTCGAACGCAGTCATACCGGAGATGACGGCAGGGTGGAGATCCTCTCCGTCGTATGCCCGCGCGCGGATCGTACGTGAGCCGCCAGCCGCCCGGCGACGCCTCCGACGGCTCCAGACGATGGCTGAAGTCGCCCTGGGGATGGACGCCATACACCAGCGGAATGGGGTCCCCAGGCGGTCCCCGAGGCCGGCGTCGACCAGAAACTCGCCCTCGCGGAATACGACCGTAAGGCGATGTGGCGGCCGGCCACCCGTGGCCCGCAGCCGGGTGTCTGAACGCGGGCGCGATGTCGGCGTACTTCAAAGCCCATGGCCGTCCGCAAGGCTGCGAAGGCCGCATTCAGGTCAAAGCAGTACCCGCTTCGCTGCCCGGTGACGAGCCGGAGGGCCGTCGGTTCGTTGATGGGTTGCGAACGGGCGGCAAAGATTTCGGCGGTCTCCCCGGGAACATGGGCCAGGTGCGCCTGCTGCAGCCGCGTGAGAAGGTTGGTGGAAGGGGGCGCGACATCCCTTATCCGAAGGCGGGGGAGGTAAGGCTGGGCCCAGGACGGCCGGGAGCCATCCACGGGGGCGCCCTAACGATAAGGCCAAAGGGCCGCCAGCAGAAAGAATGACGTGCAGGCGGCAAAGAACCAGTGCCCGAGTATGGTGCGGGCGGTCGCACGGGCCCCGCGCCGGATGTGGCGGAGCATCAGCCCGAACAGGCTGCCGCCAACCAGGGAGAGACCGGCCAGGTCAAGCAGCCAGCTCGCCGAGCCGGTGTGAGCGTAGCCCGGATGGGCGTTCACATAATAGAAGGCGCCAAAGGCCGTGAGCCAGAGAAACAGCACAAGCGTCGCATGCAGATAGCGTCCGGAGACAGTGGGCGCCCGGCGCAGGTACTGCGACAGGGCCAGCCCCCCCATCACGAGCGTGAGCGGCACCAGGACCCAGGACACGTGTGCGAGGATGGCCATTTCCGCGCGGAACAGGGCGGCGGGGGATCGATAGATGCCTTGCATTAAAAGCGACCCGACTCGCTCAGATCCCGCAGGTAGCGGGCCACCTCGGCTCCCATGTCCGGCTGGCCAAGCGCGCACTCCACCACGGCCTTCACGTACCCGAGCTTGTCGCCCACGTCATACCGCACACCGTCGAAGGCGACGGCCAGGAGCCTCCCCTCGTTTGCCCGGCGCGCCAACGCATCGGTGAGCTGGATCTCCCCACCCGCCCCCGCCGGCAGCTGCTGCAGCA
>JBMFXK010000503.1:0-2182 GCA_049964315.1 Clostridia bacterium
TCATGATCGGGGCGGGCATCGCCCTGCTCGCCGTCTTCCTCTCGTCGTGGAGCACCACCCGCACCCTGGTGGGGGGCTTGCTGGTGGCCATGGTGTGGCTGGGACTGGGGCTCTTGGATGCGCGGCGCGTGATCCACGACACCCTGCAGCGGCCGGAGGGTCGGTAATGGCGCAGGGGCAACGGGTGGGCTATATCCGCGTGTCCTCGGTCGATCAGAACCCCGGCCGACAGCTGGCCGACGTCGCCTGCGATCGCGTCTTCACCGACCAGGTTTCTGGGCGCTCCACCGACCGGCCCCAGCTCGACGCCCTACTCCACTATGTGCGGGAGGGCGACACCATCGTCGTGCACAGCATGGACCGCTTGGCCCGGAACCTGGAGGACCTCCGCCGCCTCGTGCGGGAGTTAACGGGGCGCGGGATCCGCGTCCAGTTCGTCAAAGAGAACCTGACCTTCACCGGTGAAGACACGCCGATGGCCACCCTTTTGCTCTCCGTGATGGGGGCGATGGCCGAATTTGAACGCGCCCTGATCCGCGAACGACAACAGGAAGGCATCGTGCTCGCCAAAGAGCGCGGGGTCTACCAGGGGCGTCACTGGGCACTCACGGCGGAGGAGGCCGAAGACCTCCGCCGGCAGGCCGCGGCGGGTGCCACGAAGAGCGAGTTGGCGCGGGCCTTCGGCATCGGGCGCGCGTCCGTCTACCGCTACCTCAACCGCGCCGACGCCGGGCGCCGTCGGCACCGCGCATGACGCCCGCGAACGACGCGTTCATGTCGCTTCCCGTCTGTCCCCAGTGCGGCTCGGTGTACGTGTGGACGCCGGGTCTTGTGGGCTGGGACGAATCGCGCTTTGTCGGGTGTCTAACGTGCTGGGCGATCTGGGACGACGCCCCCCCGCCGACGACCGTGACGGCCGCCCAACGCTGGGAGGACGTCCGCTGCGCTTTTTGGGACGCGCGGGCCAACAATTGGATAGGGCCAGTCCCGTCTGTGGTAGAGGGCCTTCGGGGGCCGCTGTGCGCGGACTTTGATGGCACCGTGGATTGGGGGTGCAGCTCCGGGCTCGTGCGGCGCTCACGGCGCCTGACGGCATGACATGGGGAGGCGCTCCGGTGGTTCCCGTCGATCCGACGGTCACGCGCTTCAACACGTGGTTAGGGTGGGCCTGGGAGGATTGGCTGTGGGAGTGGCTGACAGACGCCGTCCCTCTCAACGAGCAGGTCAGCCCGGCGCGTTGTGACGCGATCCTAACCGCCGTGGTCAATCGGCGGTCGGCGTATCAGCAGGGCGTCCGCTCCACGTCGTCTCCCACCGAAGACCAATGGAACCAGTTGGTCGATCAGCTGGTGCGCTTGGGTACCGCGTTCGCCGCTTACCCTGACGCGCTCGAGTCCGCCGGGGCGCTTGTATCCACGGAGATTCCAGTCGGACACGGGATGGCGCGGTCCGTCCATGGCCTCGTGGATTTCTGGATCGGGGACACCCTCTGGGACAGCAAGCTAACCGGACAATTACAATGGCGTCGGGCTCACTGGGCACAATTGATCGCCTACTAAATTCTGGCACGGGTCGGTGTGCATTATCCGCGCTTCGTCGCGTACGCCACCCTATCGGCCCATGATCTTGAGATGGTTTGTGACGTGGAAGCCGCGGCACGCCTCTTGGTGCCCGCACTCGCGTTGACGCCGATGCCCCATGCCCCATTGCTGCCCGTGCCTCTCCTCGCGGATGTGGCGAGGGAGGTCCGAGACCAGACGGCGGACCTCTGGGACCGTTCGCTGTGGACTACGTCGTCGCTCGCCGATTTGTTTCGGTCCGACGCTGCCACCATTCGACAGACCTTGAGGCGACTGAAAATCGAACCCATGCCCGGCGGCCGTCGGTACACAACGGCGGCTGTGGCCAGGCTGGCGGCCGACCGCGGGTGGACTGCGACAACGCCCGAGACGGTGTACCTCAGAGCGCGCCGCCATCGCTCATGGGAACAGGTGGCGCGGCAGCGCTGGCTGAAGTCGGCGCGAGCTATCGAAGCCTACAGTGGCCGCCATGGCCAACCCGGTTCGTGTCCCCGGCCCGAGTATGAGACGGCCCTGCAGGGGTGAGTAGCGCGCCACGAGCCCGACCGGTAGGATCCGGCCTTGACAACGGCACGCGCGTGACTCTGCGACGGTTCACCCCC
>JBMFXK010000504.1:0-2181 GCA_049964315.1 Clostridia bacterium
CGATCGTGTCGGCGCTGGTCGGGGCGCACGGAGGCCGGGTCGGCGCCGACAATAATCCGGAGGGCGGGGCCCGCTTCTGGTTCCGGCTCCCGCGCTATCAGCCGGGTGAGGATGAGCCGGCGCAGGAGGAGTAAAGCCGTGACCGTGCCCGACCCCACGTCCGGAAAGTCAGGCTGGCAGGAGGCGCCGGCAGAGGCTGCCGAGTCCGGCCGCTACCGCGAGTTTCCGGTCGCCGGTCCCCTCAGCCGCGATCTGGTCTGCCTGTGGACGCTGGAAGTGCGCGAAGACGCCAGGTCCCCCTACGTGGGCCACGTCCTGCCTGACGCCTGCATTGATCTGGTCTTCTTCGACAATGGCGCCGGTGTGGTGGCCGGGCCTGCGACGACCGGCATGACGCCGATATATCAGCCGGGTGCGGTGCTGGTCGGCGCCAGGTTTCGGCCCGGCGCCGCGCGCGGGTGGCTTCGGGAGAACTCGCAGGGCCCGTTGAACCTGCACGTCCCCCTGGAGGATGTCATCGGGCCCGCCGGCAGGCACTGGGCGCAGGTCGTCACGGCCCCAGGCTCGGTTGAAGGGCGTCTGCAGGCGCTGCAACGGCTGTTCCTCGGCCACACGGACGCCGTGCCGCCCCCAGATCCGGTGGTCGCCGCCGCCGTCCGCTCGATGGCGGAAGGCCTTCCGGATCGAAGCCGGAACTGGAGCGAGCATCTTGGCCTTAGTGAGCGCCAGCTGCGACGCCGCTTCCATGCGACAGTGGGGTATGGCCCGAAGACGCTCGAGCGTGTTCTCCGGCTGCAGCACCTGCTGTCCATAGCCGGTGCGGAAGCGATCCCGCCGCTCGCCAGCCTCGCGGTTTGGGCCGGCTATGCCGCCCAGCCGCACATGTCCCGCGAGATCCGCACGCTGACCGATCTCACCCCCAGCGAAGTCCTCGGCCGCGACCGCGGCACCCTCTCGCTGTCCGAATTGTTCAAGACACCGGGCAGCGTCGTCGACTAATCTCGACGCGAGACGTCGTCAACGGCAGCGACGGCAGGAGGGAGAACCTGATGAAGGTATTGTTTGTTGCGGGCGTCGGTCCCCTGGTCGCCCCCGGGTAGTCCGAACCCGCCGGACGGTTTTATGAAGAGACGCTGGGTCTCGCCTTTCAGCGCGAGGGAGAATACCGCCACACCAACGAGCTGTCCGGCGTCATGCATTTCGCCCTATGGCCCCTGCAGGATGCCGCGGAGTCGTGCTTTCGGGAAAGGGTGTGGCCGGAGCACCTCCCCACGCCCCAGGCCTGGATCGAGTTTGAGGTGGAAGACGTGGCCGCCGCCACGGAAGAACTCCGCGGACGGGGCTACCCGTGCCTGGTCGAGACCCGCACGGAGCCCTGGGGACAGATCGTTTCCCGCCTGCTCGGTCCGGAGGGCCTGCTAGCGGGGCTGACCTAAACCCCTGGCTGCGCGACAAGCCCGCAGACTAGAATTCCGGCTCACGGGCCGCTCCACGATCAATGCACAGGCGACGGGCTGATCAGCGCGTCGCCTGTCTACGGGACGGCGGCCCAAGACGCCGGCGATCGAGTCTATGCGGGCAGCGAGGCGGCTTCAGTACGGGATGTTCAGCCCATACTGGGCGAACCACGCGCTCATGGCGGCGGTCGATTCGCCGCCGTATGGCGCGGTATGGAGTCCGTGCGGCCCGCCCGGGTAGAGGATGAGCTTGACCGTCTTGTGCAAAGCCTGCATCGCGTTCGCAAACGCCTGGACGGTCTGCCACTCCACGTGGGAGTCGCCAGTTCCCTGCAGCAGCAGCACCGGCGCGGTGATGGCGGCGGTGTCGGGCGATTCCGCCCGCAGTTCCTTCTGGGAGGGCGGCTTGCCGTAGGCAAGCTCAAGTCCGCCGAGCTGACGGGCAAAGTTCGTACCGGGGGCAGGCGGGTGAACCGCCCAGTATGCCTCCACCGTCTTCATGCCCACATACGGACTCACGCACACCACCGCCCGGACGTGGGGCAGCTCGGCAGCCAGCGTGAGCGCGACGCCTCCGCCCATCGAGTACCCCAGCAGGTACAGGCGGTGAAAGTCGACGGCAGGATAAGCCTTGAGGGCGTTGATTGCATCGCGTACGTTTTCCGTATCGGTCCGCAGCCCGCCCGGAAGTCCGGCGCTCCCGAGGTAGCCCCGGTACTCCGGG
>JBMFXK010000505.1:0-2180 GCA_049964315.1 Clostridia bacterium
CCATGGATGCAGCGGCCCTGGCCCTGACCGGCACGCTGGGCCGGACATCGATCCACCCGGCCCGGATCCTGGCCGCCGCCGCGGCAGGCACGCTGCCCACCCTGGTGGTCCTGCTGGCACCCTCCGGAGCCCTCGAGGTCATCGATCTGGTGTTGACGCCCTGGGTGATGGTGGGCATCGCCTTCCGGCCCGGCGCGCGTCGGCAGTGGATCATGCTGACCGCAACCCTCTACGCGGTGACCGTGGCGATGGGGGGTGTGACGCTGGCGCTCACCAGCGCGGGACTTCCTCTGGTGATGGCGCTCGCTCTCGGTCCGGTCGGAGGTCTCTTGCTGGCACGCTGGTGGCGGGACACCGTGAGCCGCCCGCTGCGCGACCGCCGGGGGCGGGTGATGCTCCGGTTAGGTCGGCGTGGAAAGGTGGTGGTGCTGGATGCGCTGTGGGACTCGGGCAATCGTCTCTATACCGCTGCGGGAACGCCCGTGGTGGTGGTGGCCCATGATGGCGTGCGTGATCTCATGACCCCGGAGGAAAGGACGGCGGAGAAAGCGGGCGGGGCCCGCGACGGGCGGCTCGCCGGCGACACGGCGACGGTTCGGGCGACCACCGTGGCCGGGAGTCTCTTGCTGCCCATTTTGGACGTCGACACGGCTGAAGTGGAGGTGAATGGAGAATGGAAGGCGTTGAAGCCACTGGTCATCGGCATCAGCGACTCATGGTCTGGACGCGCCCGCGGCATCGAGGCCCTGGTAAACCCGGACTGGGTGCTCGAGCGCGCCTCACGTTACGCCTGATCCAGGGATGGTGGACGCGCGCACTGGCCTGGGGCGGCCTGATTGACGAAGACGTCGACTACGTCGGCTCCAGCGAGGCCCTGCCGCCGCCCCTCTCACATGACGAAGAACTGGTGCTGCTGACACTCCTGAAGGACGGGGAGCTGCGCGCCCGCGCCACCCTCATCGAACGCAACCTGAGGCTCGTGGTTTACATCGCCCGCAAGTTCGAAAACACGGGAATCGGCATCGAGGATCTGGTCTCCATCGGCACTATCGGTCTCATCAAGGCCGTCAACACGTTCAACGTGGACAAGCGCATCAAGCTCGCCACCTACGCCTCCAAGTGCATCGAGAACGAGATCCTGATGTTCCTGCGCAGAAACTCACGCACGCGCTCCGAGGTTTCCTTCGACGAGCCGCTCAACGTCGATTGGGACGGCAACGAGCTCCTGCTGTCCGACGTGCTCGGCACTGAGAACGATCTCGTGTACCGGCCGTTGGAAGAGGAGGTCGATCGAAGCCTGCTGAACCAGGCGTTGGAGACCCTCTCGCCGCGTGAGCATCGCATCATGGAACTCCGCTTTGGACTTTACGACGGCCGCGAGCGCACCCAAAAAGAGGTGGCGGACCGTCTCGGCATCAGTCAATCCTACATCTCCCGGCTGGAAAAGCGCATCATCCGCCGTCTCAGGCACGAAATGCGCCGCTACGAGTAAGGGCAGTCTTGGCACGGGGAGGGGAGGAAGCCTCTCCCCGGAGCCAGCTGCGCGCCGCCCCGTGTCCGACCCCGGGGCCGATGTGCCGCTGTAAGAGCCGACGGCCGGCCGGAAGAGGCCAATGGTGGGTGTGACGCCGGTGCGGAAACCGCACCGGCGCTTCCCGCATGCCGGGAGCTCCCTGACCCGGCATCCAATGCGTGAAGCGGGCATGGCGCCCGCGCGCCGGCCGCATCCCGGACTTCCTCCGCCCGCCCTCTATTGGAAAAAAATGGTGCACCAAGCGAATACGGGCCATTTCCGCGGGAATACTTCTCCTGGATACAGGAGGAGGACGAGCTTGTGCCCGTCAACAAAGTCGAGATTCCCGGCGTCAACACGGCAAAGCTTCCCGTACTCACCAACACCCGCATGCGAGAGTTGTTTCGGGCCATGCAGGCAGGCGATCTCTCGGCACGCGAGGAGCTCATCTCCGGAAACCTGCGGCTCGTGCTGAGCGTCATCCAGCGCTTCGCCAACCGCGGCGAGAATGGCGACGACCTCTTTCAGGTGGGCTGCATCGGCCTCATGAAGGCTATCGACAATTTTGACCTCGGACAGAATGTCAAGTTTTCCACTTATGCGGTCCCGATGATTATCGGTGAGATCCGCCGCTATCTGCGCGACAACAATCCCATCCGCGTCAGCC
>JBMFXK010000506.1:0-2177 GCA_049964315.1 Clostridia bacterium
CGCGGACGACGGCGCCACGACCGGTAAGTGCGCCCAATCTATTTTTCAAGGGAGGATTGTATGCCCGAGCATGTAGGCCGGATCGTGATCTTCGATTTGGACGGGACCTTGCTGGACGGGCATGGTGCCGGCCACCACGCGATGGACCAGGCATTCGTGCGTGTCTACGGCCAGCCTGGGAACTTCGATAGAAGGGAATTTGCCGGAAAGACGGATCCCATGGTGCTTCGTGATGCCGCCCGCGACATGGGGCTGCCTCTTGACGCCGTGACATGGTCCCGGCTTACGGAAGCCTTCCTGGAGGAGCTTCAGAAGGCGACGGTGACGCACCCGGTGACGGCCATGCCAGGGTCGGTCGAGCTGTTGGAAACGCTCGCGCGGGACCCTCGGGTAGGGCTGGCCGTCGGTACCGGCAACTTGGATCGCGGGGCCGCCATCAAGCTCCGGGCGGCGGGACTGGACCGGTTCTTTCCGGTCGGGGGGTTCGGCAATGACGCGGACGACCGCTCGGGCATGCTGGCTGCCGCCATCCTGCGCGCCCGGACCTTTTACGCGTCCCCCCAGGCCAGAGTGGTGGCGGTTGGGGACACACCCCGCGATGCCAGTTCGGCGGCGGTCAACAAGGTTCCGCTCATCGGCGTCGCGACCGGGCATTACGATGGTGAAGCGCTGCGCCAGGCTGGAGCGCAGGCGGTCTTTCACAGTCTCGAGACCAAGTCGGCCGTGATTGCCGCCATCGACCGCCTGACGCCTCTCACCTAGCCCAAATCTTTCAGTAAGCCGACTCGAGGGCCCCGTGAGGGGCTAATGGAGGACGGGGGACTCCTCGGCACGAGGAGACGAAGGGCGGTTCTCGCCCGTGAGGGCAGCGCGGAGGGTCGCCCGCCCGCGGCCGCAGGATCCGGGGACACGGCGGCGCCCCGCGGCGTCCGTGACGACGACGCGGGGTCCCTGCGGTACGCGGCGAGCCGGGTCCGGCCGGGGTTACGGGACCGCCAGATGCTGACAGCGGGCGACCGCCGCCGTCAGCACCGCGGCCCAGGGCCAGCCCGCCGCCAGGCGGACCACGACCCGGCGGCCCGACCGCACCAGACGGCCGGCCACGTGCAGGAGCGTGTAGCGCAAACGCGCCGGCGAGGTCTGGTGCCACCGCCCGGGCAGACATAAGCCCCGGAACCACGCCAGGAGATCCCCCGCCAGACAGACGGCCGTGAGCCACGCCTGGTTGATCGCGAAGTCCGCGGACGGGAGATGCGCCAGGCCGGTGGCCTTGAGGTCCCGGATGACCTGTTCGCAACGGCCCCGGCCGCGGTAGAGCGCTTCGAGAAACGCGATGTTCGGGTCGGGGAGGTCGGTCAGGCAGAGCTGGTAGCGATACCCGTGGACGTCGGTGAACGTGAGCTGGGCGCCGGGATGCGGGATCTCGCGCCGCACCAGCAGCCGACTCCCCGGCGGCCACCCCGTGAGGTCCACGTAGGGCGTCAGCTCCGCCACCTCCCCCACGTCCCGCTCTGCCGTGCCGTCGGCGGTCACCGCGGGGATCCAACGCAGCCGGCGGCGCCCGATGACCGTCGCTGCCAGATCCTCGGTCAGGGCGTGCCCCACGATGAACCGCACCCCTTGGGTCGCGCAGTGACCCAGAAAGTCGTGGGAACACCCGGCGCTGTCGGTGCGGACGATGACCTCCTGCTGGTGCGGATCCACGGGGAGTTGCGCCAAGGCGGCGTCCAACACCGTGATGTGGTCGGCCGCCGTGCCCGACCCCGCATTCCCGGGTCGGAGGAGCGCGACCAGCGGTTCGCCCGTGGCGTCCAAGCTCGCCACCAACGGGTAGAAGCCGTAGCCGCGCTTGTAGGTCGGGGCAGCGCCTTCCTTATCGGAATGAGCCGTTACCAAGGTGCCATCAATATCGATGACAGAGAACCCCGGGTCCAACCCAGCGGCCCACACCCGCTGCCGGGCGGTCGCGCGGGCCGTGGCCACGCGGGCGAGCGGTTCTGCGGTGAGGGCCTCCAGGGTCCGCCACACGGTCGGGGTTGAGGCCACGGCGCCGAACAGGGCCGGTTGGTGGCGGAGCACGGCGATGTCGCTCAGCGTGGTGGCGCCGTCGGCGATCGCCACCGCCAACTGCAGCAGCACCTGGCCCCGATCATGGCCCCGTTGCCGCTGTTTGAGCC
>JBMFXK010000507.1:0-2163 GCA_049964315.1 Clostridia bacterium
GAGGCGGGCGAGACCCTGGAGTTTCAGTCGCGATCCCGCCATCCCCTTTACATCCAGTGCCTGAATGGGCAGGGGACCTTAAACGACGTCGTGCTGGAAGAGCGCGACGTGGCCCAGCTGCGCAGTGAGCCGGTCGTGACGCTCACCGCCACCAAGCCGGGCGAGTGGATCTTAATCGAGGTTCCAGAACTGTAAACCGCTGTCGAACCAGGGAAAACCAGGTCGCTTTGCGAATCTCCCCCGACCAGAGATCCTCACCACTCCTGACTGTGGGGGACGTTTCGTGCTGGGAGACACGTTCGACGCCTGGAAGCGCGTGATCGGGCAGCCCGGTTCCTGGACCCTCATCGTATGGATGCTGGGATTCGGCTCTGTGCTGGGAGGTCTGTTCCTCGCCTTCGGCATCGGGGCGGTGTGGAGCGCCCTTCCGCACACGCCGGGCGCCCTGTCGTCCGGCATTTCGCCGCAGCTAGCGCCGAGCCTTCTTGCCCACCTCGCGACCCTGCTGGCGGTCGTCGTCCTCACGTCACTGCTGCTGGGACCCTTCATGATGGCCGGCCTTTATGGCACCATCGCCCGCGCCGTGGCGGGTGAACGGGTCGGGTGGGGGACCTTCTGGTGGGCGGCGCGCCGTCTCTACGGCCGCGCCTGGGGCCTCGTCCTCTACAGCATCATGTACACGGTGGCGCTTGCCATCGCGTCGGCCATCCTGGTCTCGGTGCTGCACGCGGCCGGATCGCTGGTGATGATGGCCGCGCTCATCCTGAGCATCCCGTTTGCCATCCGCATGCTGGGTGGGCTGTTCCTGGACGAACGGGGCTTTGGCGAGAGCTTCACGCGAAGCTTTGGCGGGCCGCGCTATGGCGGCCTGCTCGGCGGCGCGCTCCTGGGCGTGCTGGTCATGATGGCGGGGCTTGGCATCCTGGCAGTGCTCGGTCTCGCCCTGGGTTCGGTCATCATGGTGGTGTACTACCTGGTCAGCCTGGGATTGGTCGTCGCCGCCCCGGCCTGGTTTCTGGCCCTGTATCGGGTGGCCGCTGCCGCCGCCTGAGCCTTGCCGAACCCGTCCATTGACATTGTCCCCTGGAGCCGCTACAACCAATCGTGTTCGATCGCGCGCCAGGCGGGAGGATGCAGCGTTGGATCCGCGCCTTGACGAGCCCATCGGCCGGCTCTACCGCCAGTACAACCGCCGGCCGCGGGGCGGCCCCGACGATCTCGTCCGCCATCCGGCATGGACGGCCCGCATCCTGGACCTGCTGGGCCGGCCCGAAGACCACTTTCCGGTCATCATGGTGACCGGCTCCAAGGGCAAAGGGTCAACCGCCTTTTATCTCGCCTCTATCCTGGAGGCGCATGGCCTTTCGGTGGGGTTCTTTTCCACCCCCCATCTGGTGGACAACCTCGAACGGCTGCGGCTGAACGGCCGCGCCATCGCCCCCGAGCAGTTTCTGGACGTCTTCTCCAGGCTGGAGCCCGTGCTGAGCCAGGTGGAGAGCCTCCTGCCCGGCGGGCAGTACATCGGTCCGGTCGGGATCTTTGCCGCGCTGGCCGCCCTGTGGTATCGCGACGAGGGCGTGGATGTGGCCGTGTTCGAGACCGGCCGCGGCGCTCGCTTTGATGACGTGGCCGAAGTGCATCACGAGGGCGCCCTGATCACGAGCGTCCTGCTGGAGCACCGCCATGAGCTCGGCCCCACCCTCGAGCGCGTCGCCTGGCACAAGGCAGGGGTGGTGCGTCCCGAGACCCGCTGGGCCGTGGTCGTAGACGACGCCCGCCTGGACCGCGTGCTGCAGGCCGAGTCCCGGGCATGCGAGGTCCAGATCGAGCACGCATGGACCTTGTCTGACATTCAGGTGACCGTCGACGGGACCCGCTTCTCAGTCCGGCATGGGGAGATGTCGGAGCGCTTCTACGTTCCCGCCTTTGCTCTCTTTGCGGCTGAGAACGCCCGTCGGGCGCTCATGGCGGCGCACCGCTTTCTGGGCGCCCGCTTCTCGGCCGCGCGGGCGCGCGAGGGCCTTTTGCAGGCGCGTTTTTTTGGGCGTGCGGATTTGCTGGACATGGCGCCGCCGCTCCTCGTGGACGGGAGCATCCACAGAAACTCGGTGCGCTCGCTTTTGCAGGGACTGTCGGCGGCCCGGATGCTGCACGGGCGCCTGG
>JBMFXK010000508.1:0-2163 GCA_049964315.1 Clostridia bacterium
CCTTCACCACGGTGCCCACGCCGGCCACGAGGCCGCCGCCTCCGGCGGGCACGATGACGGTGTCCCAGGCGGGGTCGTGCCGGAGCGTCTCCCATGCCACGGTGCCCTGGCCAGCTATCAGCACCGGATCCAGATAGGCGTGAATGTACGTGCGCCCGGTCTCGCGCTGCAGGCGCACGGCTTCCTCGTGCGCCTCATCGTAGTGCGGTCCGGCCAGCACCAGATCGGCGCCATAGCGCCTGATTCCCGCCTGCTTCACGGCCGGCGTGCTTTTCGGCACCACGATCAGGGCGGACAGGCCCAGAAGACGGCTCCCGTATGCCACGCCCTGGGCGTGATTGCCGGCCGAGGCGGTGATGACGCCGGCCGTGCGCTCGGCCGCGCTCAGGGTGAGGAGCTTGGACAGCGCGCCCCGAATCTTAAAGGAACCGGTGCGCTGCAGGTTCTCACACTTGAGATAGACCTCGGCCCCGGTGCGCTCGGACAGCCAGGGGCTCCGGATGACCGGGGTCGGGTCCACGTAGGGTCCCAAGCGTTCGGCCGCGTCCACCACGTCGGCCAGGGAGATGTCCACCTCGGTCACTTTAAATCCCCCACTTTTTGGTCGGAAGACGGAATGCCCCCAGATGGGTGCATGCCTCGGCTGCCCACTGGAGGCCTCGCTGCAGATGGCGCGCCACGGATCCGCCTTCGGTGATGGAGGCCAGGACGCCCGCAATCAGAGCATCGCCGGCCCCGAGAGAGTCGAGCGGAGACGCTGCGGTCCACGGAGGCGCGGAAACCTGCGTGCCCGCGAAGACCCCCCGCACGCCGAGCGCTCCCCGACCCACCAGCACCACGCGCGGGCCGTCGGCGGCGATGCTGGCGGCGAGAGCGTCCACCGCCTCATCGGAGAGCGCATCCCCCGCCGACAGGAACGCGTAATCAAGTCGCGCCAGCAGGTCCCGCCGCTCCGCCTCCGCCATCTCCGCCAGATGGTAGCCGAAGTCGCAGGACAGCTCCGCACCCGTATCAGCCAGCGCCTGCGCGACCCGGAGCGCCTGCCCGTTGGTGGACAGGTGCACCAGGGGGCGGACCCGGCGCAGGTAGTCGAGGAGCGCAGGGGTGAGCGGAGGCTCCCCGCTCACCCCGTACACTTCCTCGACGAACAGGGGCTCGCCCTCTGACGTGACGGCAATGGTGCTGACACCGGTGGACGCGCCTGGCACGACTTGCAGATACCGGCCGTCATCGCCCAGGGTCTGCAGCGCCGACCGGATCAGCCCCCCGTCCGGGTCATCGCCGATGCTGCCTGCATAGCGGGCGGGCACACCGTGCGAGAGCCAGTTTGCCACCACGTTCAGCACATTGCCGCCCGCAAACCTGCGGTCAATCGGGGGCAGGTAGTGGTCGATGCAGTTGTCGCCGATGCCGATCAAGGGCGGGTCGGGCACGTCGGCGAACGGTGTCAAAACTCGCCCCACACCTTGGAGAGCTTGCCCATGTAACGGCGCTCGTCCACGTCGTGGCCGGCCTTGGCCGCCATCCACATGACCCACAGCTCGGTGGCCATGAAGAGCGGGAACGGCGCCATCAGGTCGGAGTAGGCCCCGTAGGTCCGGCTGTCAAACACCAGATGCGGCGTCCCCTGCCGGGTCAGGAAGCGGACCACGTTTTCCACCGCCGTCCGCGAGGGGTCCTCGCCCAGGAGGCTGATGAAGGTCGGCCTGTTCTCCTCCACAATCTCGATCGGACCATGGTAGAACTCGCCCGCGTGGATGATGGAGCCATTGGTCCAGAGATTTTCGATGATGACCGACAGACCGAGCTTGTACCCCAGTCCGTACTGGGGACCGCCCGCGATGACGTAGTACTGGGGGGCCAGCGGACCGGACAGCACCTCCGCCTCCTGCGATACGCTTGGCAGGAGCCGCGCCGCCTCGGCCGGGAAGTCGTGGAGATCCGCAATCAGCCGTCGGGCCACGTCGCTCGACTCTCCCCGTGCCAGCATGAGATGGGCGGCCAGGAGGTAGCCGGCTGTGACCGGTGAGGTGTAGACGGCCTTTGAATGAATCGGCACCACCACGTCCGCAACATCCGCCAGGGGGTTGTGCTCCGTCTCCGTGATGGCGATGACTATGGCACCCTCCGCTTTGGCGCGCCGCGCCGCCTCCACCACTTCCG
>JBMFXK010000509.1:0-2152 GCA_049964315.1 Clostridia bacterium
GCCTGGCGCCTCATCGAACTGGTCAAGCCGCAGTTCGTGGTCGGGCCTGCCCGGGTGGGAAAGGGCGGCGTGGTGCGGGATCCGGTGGACCACATCCGGGCCTTGGAAAGTGCCCTCGCTGCGGCGGCGGCTGTTGGTCTCGTTCCTGTCGGCCTCATGCCGTCGCCAATCCAGGGGCAGAAGGGAAACCGGGAATTCCTGCTGTATGCCCAAAAAGGAGGGGCGGCCGGCCCAATCTCGGTGGAGGAGGTCGTCCGGGAAGCGTGGAAGGACGAGAGTCCGTGAGCCGCATCGGGATCTGGGCGAATCTTGACAAGCAGCAGGCGGGCGTATTGACCCGTCAGCTGTGCCACTGGCTGGGCGAGCGAGGCGTGGAGACAGTCCTGCTGCCCGCCGCGGCAGACGCCGTGGGACTGGCGGGCAGCGGCGTTGATCCTTCGCACCCGGCGTGGGGCGAGGTGAAATTTGTGGTGGTGCTGGGGGGCGACGGCACCCTCCTCAACGCGGCGAGGCGCCTGGCGGCGTACAACCGCCCGCTGATGGGCGTGAATCTTGGTCACCTCGGCTTTCTCACCGAGGTCGAGGTGCCGGACCTCTACCCGGCCCTGACCGCCTTTTTGGCCGGCCACTACGTGCTTGATGAGCGGATGACGCTGCACGCGCGGGTCGTACGCGGCAACCAGCCAGTATGGGACGTTCAGGCGCTGAACGACGTGGTCATCACCAAAGGGCCTTTTGCCCGTCTGGTCAGCCTGGAGACTTTTGTCGACGATGCTTACGTCACCACCTATCCCGCCGATGGGCTCATTTTGTCCACACCGACCGGATCTACGGCCTACTCCCTGTCGGCGGGAGGGCCGGTGGCGAGCCCGTCCCTCGACGTGATGGTTCTGACACCGATCTGCCCGCACAGTTTCTTCGACCGCTCTATCGTGCTCGGCGGGACCGCCCGCGTCCGGGTGCGTATCCGCGCCGAGCACCGCGAGACGCTCCTGACCGTCGACGGGCAAGAAGGATTCCCCCTCCAAGACAGTGATGAGATTCACGTGGAGGCGAACCCCGATCGGGTCGGGCTCATGCGTCGTCCGGAATGGAACTTCTATCACGTGCTGCGAGCGTGGCGCCGAGGGCGTGAAGTATGACGGGCTCACCGCTCGTGCTCACGTCCGTCCGGGTCGAGAACGTAGGGGTCCTCCGCGATGTGACGCTCGCGCCAGCCCCGGGACTCACGGTGATCAGTGGCGAGTCCGGCTCCGGAAAGTCGCTCCTCATCCGGGCGATTGACATGGCGCTGGGTGGTCGGGTGGATGGCGAGCGCGTCGGCCCGTTTGCGGATAGGGCCCGGGTGACCCTCGAATTTCAGACCGGGGCCGAAGCTCCGCTCTGGCAGGATCTCAGCGGGTTTGGCATCGAGGCCGACGAGATGCTGGTCGTCTCTCGAGAGTGGGGCCGCGAGGCGCGTGGCTCGCTGCGCGTGCAGGGACGCAGCGTCCCCCTGGGCGTGGTGCGCCAGCTGTTCGCGGACAGTGTGGACCTTGTGGGCCAGCATGAGTATCAGCGGTTGCTGCGGGCTGACTCCGCCCGCCGTTGGCTGGATGCGCTCGTGGATGAGGAGCTTCGGGACCGCGTGGGGCGGGCCTGGCGGGTGGTGACAGAGCTTGACCGGGAGCGGGGGGAACTCCAGGCGGTTTTGGGACGGGACGATCTAGTGGCCGAACTTCGGACCGAAGTGACCGAACTGCAGCAGCTGGGACTCGGCACGGAATCCGAAGCGGATCTTCGCCGCGAAGCCGATCGCCTTCAGCATGGCGAGCGGCTCTTCGGGCTCTACCGGTCGGCGTCGGAACTGCTCGATGGTGGTGGCAGCATCGCTGCAGTGGTGCAGGTGGTGCGTTTGCTGGGAGAGGCCCGCCGGTTTGATGAGGCATCGGCGGATGTATTGGACGCCGCCGCGGAGGCGCAGGGCATTCTGGAGGACGTCCGGCGCCGCCTCTACCGGCTGGCCGAGGGCGTCGAGTTCGACGACCGCCGACTGGAAGTGATCCGTGAGCGTCTCGACCGCATGGCGCGCATGGCGCGGCGCTACGACACCGACGTTGCGGGACTGGGTGCGGCGCTGCGCGAACGTGAAGATCGGCTTGCGCGCCTGGAG
>JBMFXK010000510.1:0-2140 GCA_049964315.1 Clostridia bacterium
GGCACCTCGGCTCGCGCGTCCACCAGATCCTCGAGCACGCTGAGGGCCCGCCGGACATCTTCGTCCGAAAGTGGCGTCATGAGGCGCAAGCGGCTGACCGACCCGGTCCAATCCGCCAGCAAATCAAGCGGCGGGTCGCTCTCCGTGTCCGGCGCGAGCGCACTCACCGCCTGCCAGGCCTGCAGGGCGCGCACCCCTGGCATGAGGCACTCCGGTGCCCATGTCAGCGTCCACACCTGTGCGGACGCACCAGCCGGTTCGGTACTGTGCGGAGCCGGGCAGGCGCCTTCCAATTCCGCCCGCAGGGCATCGACCGTATCCAGCACCTGCTGCTGTACATCCGGATCAAAGCTCCGGGTGCCCTCACGGACGGCATCAAGCGTATCCTCCAGGTGATGGGCGGTATTGACCCATTCAGTGAGGCCGATCATCCCCCCGGACCCTTTGAGAGTATGGGCGGCCCGGAAGAGTGCGTCGATGGCGGGGGCGTCCGCCAGCGCCTCTTGTTCCAGGACGCCGAGAAGCTCGGACGCCTCTTCGACAAAGAGAGTGCGTTCCGTGTCGTCGCTCCAAGATACTTCATGAAATCGCATGGCTTCTGCTTCCCTTCTACCCAGGTCGGCGCCCGACGTTGGGAGGCGTCCTCGGCCAGAGCGCCCCGGCGCATGCTCTAACTGGCATGCGCCGCTTCGTGTACCAATAGGTTCTGTAAACGGGTCGGAAGATCGGCGGGCCAGGTCCAGATCCACTCGTCATCGAGCCTGTACGCTTGATCCACCCAAGGGGCCACGGCGTCCGGCACGACGCTCTGCCAGCGCTCCGCCGGCAACGGATCGGTTGCCATGGTCCGTAGACTGCCGATGCGGTCGACGGCTAATAGGACGATGTCTCCCGGTACTTCCCAACGCAACGCGAAGGGGACCGGCGCCGCCTCTAAGCCCAGGGTTTCCCGCAAATCAAACATCACTAACGGTTGCCCCCGTACGACCGCGACTCCTGCGACCAGGCTGGGTGTCCGGGGTATGACGGTGCGCTGCGGGTCCGACAGAATCTCGGTCACGCACTCGACGGGGGCTCCAAAGTGGTGGGGCCCGATGCGAACGGTCACGAACACGCTGCTCATGACTTATCCCCTCAACGCCCGAGGGAATGGCGGGAGTATAATGCTTCCGGCTTCCCTCGGGACTTCAGTAATGGGCGCTTGCCCTGCGCGGCGCCTACGCCGCCGTCGGGTTGGGCGTTGCGGCTGTCGGGTGGGCCAGTTGGTAGTGGCCGACTTGGGTGCGCAGGGCGGCGGCAGCCTCCGTCAAGGGGCGGGACTGGGCCGCCACGTCTTCGGACAGCTGGGCCACGTCCTGGGTATTGGCGGCCACCGAATCGAGTGCCGCCGACGTCTCCTCGAAGTTCGCCGCAATCCCGGCGACCGTCGCCGAGACATCCGCCGTGGCCTGAGCCAATTCCAGAGCCGCCTGGTGATTGATGTCCGCCTTCTCCGCGATGAGCGTAGTGCTGGCGGTCAACTGAGCACCGTGGCGCAGGACTGCTGCCACCGATCGGTCGAGGGCGTCGCTATGCGAGCCGACGGCGTCGAGGGCGGCTCCCATGGCATCCAGCGCGCGCTGCGTACTGGCCGCCAGCGCGAGGCCGTTGGCCGTGAGGGCCTGACCCTCGTCCACGGCCGCGACCGCCTGGGTGACGTCCTGCTGGATGGCGGTCACGAGCCCCCGGATGTTCTGGGCCTCCTGGGCGGACTGTTCCGCCAGGCGCCGGACCTCTTCCGCCACCACGGCGAAACCTTGGCCTGTCGTGCCGGCGCGCGCCGCCTCGATGGCCGCGTTCAACGCCAGGAGATTCGTCTGCTCCGCGATGCTGGTAATCGCCATGACGATGTGGTCAATGGCCTGCGACCGCTCGGCCAGCGTCTTCATGGAGGCCGTCACGTTCTCCATCGTCTCGGCCATGGAGCGCATGGTGTCGAGCGTCTTGTCGACTTCCTGGCGCCCAGTCTGGTTGACCCGCTGGGCATCGGTGCTGACCTGATGCAGCGTCGTCGTCGCTTCCTGCATGGACTGGTGGGCAGACTCGAGGGTGCCGAGCACCCCGACCGCCTCGCGCACCGCCATGTTCTGGGCTTTGGCGC
>JBMFXK010000511.1:0-2125 GCA_049964315.1 Clostridia bacterium
TCGCGTCCGGGCGCCAAAGTTTCGTCCCGGCCTCCCGCACGCCCTGACCGAAGCGGAAATGCTGAGCATCCTGGAGGCGGCCCAGTCACCCGGGCCGCTCGGGCTGCGTGACATCGCCCTGCTGGAGCTCCTGTACGGCGCAGGTCTGCGGGCGAGTGAAGCTGTGGGTCTCGACCAGTCCGACATCGATCTAACTGAACGCCTGGTGCGGGTATTCGGCAAGGGCACCAAGGAGCGCATGGTGCCGCTCGCGCCCGCGACCCGGGATGCCATCGCCCATTGGGCCCACGAGGGGCGCCCCCAGCTGGCGGGCGCCCGCGAGCGAGCACTCTTCTTGAATTACCGTGGGACACGCCTCTCAGCGCGCAGCGTGGGGCGGATTGTGGACGACGTGCTCTCCCGCACCGCCATCCACCACCACGTGAGCCCTCACTGGTTCCGCCATTCGTTTGCGACCCATCTCCTGGAAAACGGAGCCGATCTGCGCGTGGTGCAGGAACTGCTTGGGCACGAACGGCTGTCGACGACCCAGATTTATACCAAAGTCACCCTGGAGCGATTGGAGGCGGTGTATGAACATGCCCACCCTCGAGCCTGAGCGGGTGACCTTTCACGGGACGACCGTGCTGGGGGTCCTGCGCCATGGCGTGGCCGTTGTGGGTGGCGACGGGCAGGTCACCATGGGGCAGGCCATGATCATGAAAGCAGGGGCCAGGAAGGTGCGCCGCCTGTATCATGGTCGGGTGTTGGCCGGGTTCGCCGGGGCGGTGTCCGACGCGCTGACGCTGTTCGAACACTTCGAGCGCGAGCTGGAAGCGTCCCGCGGTCAGCTGCAGCGGGCGGCGGTGGAGCTGTCCCGGAAGTGGCGGACGGACCGCATGCTGGGACGTCTGGAGGCATTACTGGTCGTGGCGGATCCCACGGCGCTGCTGGTGTTGGCCGGAACCGGAGAAGTGATTGAGCCGGATGACGGCATCGCGGCGGTCGGATCCGGCGGCGCGTACGCGCTGGCCGCCGCCCGCGCCTTGAGTACAGTCGAACCCGCCCTGGGCCCGGAAGACATCGTCCGGCGGTCGCTGCACATCGCCGCCGATATCTGCGTGTACACCAATCACGAACTGACGGTTGAAGTGTTGGGCGAAGGGGTCGCAAGCCATGCCTGAGGACACCAGCGGATCCGGGGCCGCGACACTCACCCCGGAAGAAATTGTCCGGGAGCTCGACCGCTACATCGTCGGCCAGGATGCGGCCAAACGTGCCGTCGCCATTGCCCTCCGCCATCGATGGCGGCGATCCCAGTTGGATCCGGCCCTGCAGGAGGACATCTTTCCGAAAAACATCCTCATGATCGGTCCGACCGGGGTGGGCAAGACGGAGATTGCCCGCCGTCTGGCCCGACTGGCGCGGGCCCCGTTCCTCAAGGTGGAGGCGACGAAGTTCACCGAGGTGGGGTACGTCGGGCGCGACGTGGACAGCATGGTGCGGGATCTGGTCGAGGTGAGCCTGCGGATGGTGAAGGAGGAGAAGGGCCGCCGCGTGCGCGACCGCGCCGAGCGCCAGGCGGAGGAACGCATCGCGGCCGCCCTGGTGCCGGAGCCGCAGGCGCCGGCCACGGGCGCAAACCCTTTTGAGATGTGGTTTTCCGGAGCGCGGCCCCAGACTCCGCCCTCAAACCCCGAGGAGACGGAGACGCGCCGCCGCCGCCGGGAGTCCCTGTCCGCACGCGTCCGCCGCCGCGAGATGGAACACGACGTGGTCGAGGTGGAGGTGGAGGACACCTCCACACCGGCCGGCATGCTGGGGATGGGCGGTCAGGGCGACCAGCAGATGAACCTGGGGGAGATGCTGTCTGGCCTGCTTCCGCGCCGCACCCAGCGCCGCCGCATGACCGTGGCCGAAGCGCGCAAGGTGCTGACCGACGAGGAAGTCCAGAAGTTGATCGACACCGATGCGGCGCAGGCGGAAGCCGTGTTTCGCGCTGAGCAGCATGGCATCATCTTCATTGACGAGTTTGACAAGATCGCCAAGACCGGCCAGGCCGCCGGGCCAGACGTGTCGCGGGAAGGCGTCCAGCGGGATATCCTTCCCATCGTGGAAGGGTCGACGGTGGTCACGAAGTACGGCC
>JBMFXK010000512.1:0-2123 GCA_049964315.1 Clostridia bacterium
CGCCGACACCGTGGCCGCGCTGGTCACGGCCGAACGCCTCCGCCGCCAGGGCCAGCACGACCTGCAGCAGATCATGAGCGCGGTGGAACGCGATGCCGCCGGAAAGGAGCCGTCCTGATGCAGGTGATCGTCGTCAGCGTCGACCGCAGTGATCCCGACACCGTCCTGATCAACACCACGGCGGACCTGCTCCATTGTCCCGTCCGCATCGGCAAGGAGGCGCTGCGCCGCCTTGGCTACCGCCATTTCCGACCGGTGGAACTGCGCCCCATCGCGGCGGCGCTGGTGGAGCGGGAGGCGGCCCGCCGCGGCCGGATTCCGCTGGGCGGCTTCGTCGTGGGCGACGATGACCTGGACGGACTGCCGGAAGCGCCCCCACGCACCCCCACCCGCTAGTCGCCGTTCTACGCCGCCCGCATCCGCGTAAATCACCGTATGGTCTTGCAAGAAGCTCAGGGGCGGACCGGTCCGACACCCGGACTTCACGCGGGACCCCCGAATCCTATGGGAAACGGGAGCGAAGCGAGGGATTCTGTGCATGGCGCAAGAGCCCTACCGGAAGATGCAGCAGGCGGCATGGGCCGCCTTCCGGAAAGAGCCGGACCCGGATGGGATCCGACGCGTGGCCGTCGTGGCCAAAGGCACCCGCCGTCCCGCCCTCTTTTGCCTCACGGAGGCGGGCGACTGGTTTCTCGCCGACGATGACCCCGGGGAACCGCAGACACCGCTCCGCGCGTGCCCGGTCGACTGGGTGCCCCCAGAGTTCCGGGAGACGCGTGCGGCCGCGGAGGGACGCGAATAGAGAATAGGCGGGCCCGCGCGATGCGGGCCCACTTCCCGCCAGAGGCGCCAGCACCGTACGGGGTCCGGTCCCAGCCGACCGCCGGCACCGACGCATCACGAGGACGGGGGTACCGTGATGCTGGGCTCGGCGTACCACCAATCCAGCACGATGCCCGCGTGCTCGGTGGCAATCACCACCGCGCCCGGAGCAAACCCGATCGAGATGCCGTTAGCCGCTACGATACTCTCGTAGTCGGCATTCCGGATGACGCGGTTAGCGAGGGTGGGCGCCTGCGCGGCCGTCAGCTGCCCGCATCCGTTCTGGAGCAGATCGGTCATGTTGTACGGCCCGCCGTATGTTTCGTACGCCCGGGCCGGGGTCGTACTGAGGAGATAGACGACCGATATCTGCGCACTGCTGTTCGTGCTCATCCTCTGGCTCAGCGTCGCCAGCACCTGGGACAGGGATCCCGCCGGCAGCGGGCCGGGCACCAAGATCGAAAATCGGACCGGTCCCGCAGGAGCGGGCGCAGGACTCATGTCCTGCTGAAACGCCGTGCCCTGGGCGGCGGTGACGACCTTCTCCCAGATGGTGATCAGGGTGGCCGATCCCTGCTGCGCCACCGTCAGGGTCGTGTCCCTGCCGTTGGATGCGGTCATTCCATGGATGTCCCATCCCGCAAGGAGGTTGGCGGACGGCGTGGTGGGCGCGTCTCCCATCCATAGGGCGATGGCCTGGGCGTTCGGGATCGCAAACCCGAGAAATCCCTGCAGCTCGGTGGTGGGAACGGGCAGGGGGGCGGTGGCGGCAATGTGAGCATCCCGGACCACCCACGAGGGACAGCTTGGGACCGTGGACGCGGTATTGGACGACGACCCCGGGCTCGGCGATGCGGCAGATGACGAGGCAAGGGCCGCCGTCGACGACGGCTGCGGGACATGGGTGGGAACCGCCCCAGATCCGCAGGCGGTGAGACCGAGACTGATGAGGCCGATCCCTGCCAGGTAACGGATGGCGCCGAAACGCATGACCTTCGCTCCTCTACGGCACGGGGGCTCACACTGTCAACGCGTGCTCTCGAGCGGAGGTTACACGCGAGATTGATGGCGAGAGTCAGCGTCCGGCCCGGCCCGGAGCGGAGAGGGCGGATGGATCGAGGCGGCGACGCGTTCTCGTGGCTACAGCGGCCACGATCAGGCTTTCCGCGCTTGCCATTCCCGGTCCAGCATTGCGTAGACGATCTCGTCCTGCCACTCGTCCTTGACCCATTCGTTTTCGCGAAAGTGTCCTTCAAAGCGCATGTGAAGCCGCTCCAGCACCCGTGCGGACGCCTGGTTGC
>JBMFXK010000513.1:0-2123 GCA_049964315.1 Clostridia bacterium
AGTGTGAAACGGGTGTAAGGCGTCTGGCTACGCCGGGATCGGGACGTCGAGCAACTCAAGGATCCGCCGCTGGAGTCCGTCGGGTTCGGTGACCAGCGCGAACGGGTAGCCGCGGACCTCCATGGTGTGGCGCTCGATCGTCGCCAGGGACGCGAGCAGCAGGGTCTGGAAGCTGGTGAAACCGTCCGCCTCGCTCAGCAAAGCGGACATGTCGCACCCCTGACAGGTCTTCCGCAGGTAACTAGTACTGCCCTTGCGTCTTCCGATTGAAGGGAAGTCAGTGATCCGAAGGGGGTAGCTCAAAAAAGGTGGAGTAGTAACCCATGATTTGCCATGGCACTTGGCGAAGGCCAGCAATCCATGGACAATCAGCAGTGGATGGACTTCCTCAACGACTGGCTTCGGGAGCAGCAGATCCGCGCGCTTCGTTTCGGGCCGAAGGTGGAGAAGCCCTTCGACCCGCGACGGAAGTTGCCCCCACAGGCGGTCGGCACGGCGCCGATCCTGCCGCAACCGGAGATGCACCGCTACGTGGAGGGGTTTCGGTCGGTGTTCCGCCGCAGGGAGACGCGGCGCAACGCGGAGATCTACCTGCTTGGGCTGTGCAGCGATCTGTCGCACAAGAACGGGGAGACGATGGAGGCAGCGATCCCCGGGGCGAAGCAGATGGACATCTTCAACTTCCTGGTTCGCGCGGGCTGGTCTCCAGAGGCGCTGGACGAGGCGCGCGTGCGGCAGTGGGTCGGAGAGCGGGGGTACGGCGGTGTGGCGATGCACGTGATCGTCGACGAGACCAGCGTGGTCAAGCAGGGTTGGGACAGCGTGGGCGTGGCGCGGCAGTACCTGGGCTGTGTGGGCAAAGTGGCCAACGGGCAGGTGGCGGTCACGCTGCACGGAGTCTGGGAGAATGACGACCTGCCGCTGACGGGGGTGCTGTACCTGCCGAGAGCCTGGGCGGAGGCCCCGGAGCGGCGCCGGTCGGCCAAGGTGCCGGAATCCGTACGATTTCAGACGAAGCCGGAGATTGCGCGGTCGCTGCTGGATCGGGTGACCGGCTGGGGGCTGGAGGTGGCGATGGTCCACGCGGACGCCGGCTACGGGGACCTGGGCTGGATGGCGGAGTTGGAGGGCCGGGGCTGGCGGTACTGCGTCGGGGTGCGAGGCAACTTCAGCGTATACCTGCCGCAGGAGGGGCTTTTGCCCGCACCCCCTGCGGAGCCGTACAGCGGTCGCGGCCGCCCCCGCAAGCCACCGCAGCCGGAGCGACCCCTGCACACGGTGGACGAGATCCGCGCCGTCTTGGACCCGGCGCGGTGGCAACGGATCGGTTATCGGCTGGGGGTCGATGGCGCCCTGCTGGAACGGGAATTCGCCGCCCTGCGCGTGCACGGCGCTACCCGGGAGGTCTGCGGCAGCGAGGTGTGGCTGCTCTTGGAACGCCCCCTGAACCCGCAAAGCGATGACCCGAAGCAATACGTCATCACCGCGCCCCCGACGACCTCCTTGGCCGAGTTGGCACGACTGGCCCACGTACGGCCCCGGATCGAGCGCGGCAGCTACGAGAACGCCAAGGACGCGGCCGGGCTGGCGGACTATCAGGGACGCTCCTGGCCCGGCTTCCACAGTCATCTGTCCATGGTCTGGCTCGCCATGACGTGGATGGCCCGCCTGCGCCGGCCCCTGCCGCCCCCGGACAACTCCGGCCACCACGGGCCCACCAGCACTCCCGGGGACGAGACCGTTACGTCTTCCGACGCGTTGCCCCCTGCCACCCCGGCTGGCGACACCATGGAGCTGCGGTTCGCCGACCGTCCCGTACGCGTCCGTTGCGCGGCACCCGGCCTCATCGACGTCCTCAACCTGCCCCGTCAGGCGTGGGAGAGCCTGCAGTCCGTGCATCGCCGTTTCCTGGAATGGTGCCGGATCGCTGTGATCCACGAGCTACTCCTTTTGCACCGTTGTCCCAGGTTGCCGCTGCTTACCCCTGCCCTGGCTTCACCATGAAGACCCAGGCGCAAGGACAGTACTAGGGGGTCGCCGTCGCGCTGCGGACGAGCCGCGTACGGCAGAACAGATCCAGGATGCAGCCGCCGCAGGCCGAGACGGTCTCGGGCACCCGCCCG
>JBMFXK010000514.1:0-2115 GCA_049964315.1 Clostridia bacterium
TGGCCACTCGACGGGGCGGCAAGCGCGCGGCGATGGCAGTCGGCCGGCATATCCTTCAGCCCGCCTACTTCATCCCCACACTCCGCACCCGTGGGGCATGGCCGACAGGATTTTTGAGGTGAGAACAGTTGGGTGCCTTGAGCCACTGGGGAGTACGCGCCACGGGTGGTCGGAGACGACTCTCGGTCCGCAGCGGGTGGGCGCAGGCCCCGATCTGCGTTTCTACCCCCAAGGGGTATACGCCAATGCAAGACCATACAAATGTCTTAGAAGTTGACCCGAAGTGGTAAATCCTTCCCCATGTCCTTCCAGCCCCTCCGGCGTATCCCCACCTCATGTCCTGGAGGGTCGAGGACTCCCAGCCCACCTCCCACCCCAGCGGCGTCATGACCGCCGTCGGCTGGATCCTGCGTCAGTTCGAGGTCGTCGCCACCCTTGACGCCATGCTCTCCTGGGACCCCACGCAGTGCAAACTCTCGCCCGGTACCCGCCTGCTCGCCCTGATGCTCTGCGCTCTCTTCGATCGTACCGCGCTGTGCCGGGTCGAGCGCGTCTTCGCGCGGCAGGACCTTCCCGTCCTCTTCGGCCCGGGGGTTGCCGCGACCGATCTCAATGACGACGCGCTCGGTCGCGCCCTGGACAAACTCGCCGCCGCCCGCCCGGCCACCGTCTTCCACACCGTCGCCGCCAAGGTCTGGGCACACGAAAACGTGCCCTTCGATACCCTGCACGGCGACACGACCGCCGTCGCCCTATACGGCACCTATGAGCCACCGACCCCGGAGGCGCTCCAGATCGTCCAGGGCTACAGCAAGGATCACCGGCCGGACCTCAAGCAACTCGGCATGGGGCTGGTGGCCAACCCCGAGGGCATCCCCTGGCTCGGCGACGTGCACGACGGCAACCTCAACGATACGGCCTGGAACGCTGGCGTGATCCGCGACCTGAAGAGGCTCCTGCCGGAAGAGACCCTGCGCGCCATCCTTTACACGGCCGATTGCAAGGTCGTCACGCCCGACAACCTCTTGGCCATGGACAAGGCCGGCCTGCACTGGCTGAGCCGTCTGCCGGAAACCTACGACGTGGCCGAGACGCTGAAACTTCAGGCCTGGTCCGGCGGCGGGTGGGACGAACCCGCGCCCATGAGCCCGCGGCCCCGCGCCGCCCGCTACCGGCTCCGCACCTTCGACGACGTCGCGCTCAGCAGCAAGCCCGAGCATCCGCTGGCGGATCTGCGCTACCGCTGTGTCGTTGTTCACTCGACAGCCCTGGAGGCGCGTGCTCTCGCCCGGCAGCGGGATCTCATCGCCCAGGAGCGCAGGACCCTGGACGAGGCGCTGACCACTTTGCCCACCTTCCCCTCCGTGGAGCGGGCGGAAGAGGTCGGTGCGGCGCTGGTGGCCAGACTGAAGTTGCGGTACCACACCCTGACCCTGGTCACCCAGCCGGTGCTGGTGCCCGGCAAGCGGGGCCGCGGCCGCCCGCGCAAGGACGCGCCGCCCCCGCCCCCTGTGACCGTCTTCACCTGGACGCCGGAGGTGCTCCCTCCGGACCCGGCGCACTTGCGGCGCGAGATCGAACTCCGCTCCACGTTCGTGCTCGTGACCAACGACCGGCGACGTTCACCTCGCGAACTGCTCGCTGTCTACAAGCGACAGCAGACGGCGGTGGAGATCCCCTTCCACCGCACCAAGGACCTTCCCGTCTCGCCCATGTTCCTGGCGCGCCCCGAGCGCGTTCGTGCGATGGGCTATGTGCTGCTGATAGCCTACGTCGCCTTCGCCGTGATGCAGCGCCGCATCCGGCATGCCCTTTCCGACCGTGGTGAGCAACTGCTGACCTACGACAATCGCCGTACTGCGACGCCGACGGGGCAGGTGGTCCTTGAACACCTCGGCGACATCCACACCGACCTCGTCCACGAGAACGGCGAGACGGTCCGTGTGATCAAGGTCCCGCCCGCAGCCCGCCGTGTACTCGACCTGCTCGGCATCCCTCTCGCCGCCTTCGCGGACGACCGCGTAGGTCCCTGAGCCACACGGCTCCGCTCTCTCTTCCCCTCTCTCCGGTCCCCATAAATCCCGCCTGCCCATACCGAGGGTGCGGAGTGTGGGT
>JBMFXK010000515.1:0-2115 GCA_049964315.1 Clostridia bacterium
TCACTCACGGCCTGCTTCCGTTGGTACTACCGCATAACTGCTAAACTCCCGCTAGGCCTGCCGAATCTGCTTCTCCATATGGCAAGCGTCCCGTGGGTGTGTTGGCCACGTTTCCCTCTTTCGGCTGCGACATGCAGCCTGCCACATACCCCAGAGGAGGAGATAGACGTTTCAGCTGTCGCCCGCGACAGCTCGTCCGGTTGCGTCTCTGCCGGCAAGGGCCCGCATCAGCCCGTCGAGGGATTCGAGCCCCATGCGAGGCGCCCCTTGTGCAGGCTTCGATAAGAAACCGTGGGAGGCGGCCACCAGAACGAGAACCCGGAGATTCACGGTTCCGAACGTCGCGGCCATCAACGTCCGATGGATCGGCAACACCCAGACAGACAGGCAACCGCCGACGTCTCTCGGAACTCTGGCGGTGTGTCTCGGGGAATCGCGGCCGCGGCTTCCGCATACCAAGTGGCCGCGTCGGCGGCGCCCGGGCACACGAGCCGGCAGGGAGTTGGGCCTACGCGAGGCCGCCTCACCGATCGCTGTCTTTCATGGCTCCTGAGACGCGGCACCGATCGGGCCGGGCGAGGGGTACCCATCCGGCCACGCCGTGATGTCGACGCGGTTGCCAGCCCGGTCGGCCAGCGTCCACCACTCGGGCGCATGGGACTCATCGACGATCCGACCGCCTGCGGCAAGCGCGGCGGCCAACCGTCCGGCGACCTGCTCTCGGGCCAACGACACGTCGACGTGCATGGCGTGGCGTAAGGGCTTCGCAGGATTAAGGGGCTGCATCCAGACCATCGACCCGTGGCCGAGCGGGTCGACAGCCTTGTTGTCGGCTACCGCGCGGTACCCGAGGACTGCGCGCCAGAAGCCCAAATCGACTATGTCGGGCTGCGCGGCGATGGCCAGCTGGACCTCTTGGGCACGCGTGCGGTCACCGACGGCCCCGTGCGCCCGCGCAACCGCCGAGACCTCACGGGCCAAGTCGACGTGCCGCGGCTCCAGGTGCCAGAGGACACGGGTCAACCGCACGGTGAGCCCATCGTCGGCGATCGTCATGAGCGCACCCGCATCCTCGAGTCCAGGGACGCCCGCCACCGCCACGGCCAGCCGTGCCGCCGCCCCCAGCGACGTTACGCGGAACACCGCCATGGCCCCGCCGTGCAACACAACCCAGTCGTCCGTGACGTCCGAGGCCGCGAGGAACTCCTGCCATCCCTGCTCGCTCATGGTCGCCTCCCTCGTGGAAATGGGACTCACGTTCGGACGTTTCCGCCGCGTCGGGGTCAGACGCTCTGGCTGCAGGCATTCGGGGATCGGGGGAAGCTTCCCTGTAGGGCCTGGGAAGTCCACCGGTTTGGACCAGCGTCATGGGAACGTCTGTCCGATCCGTTGCGCTCACGTACTCTGGATTGCGTGCACCGGGCAGCCTCCCGCCTCCCTGAGCAGGCAGAGGTTGAAGCCAGGGCCTTAGGACTTTCAGCGCGCGGTACGGCCAGGGCAACCAGAATCACATGCCGACGATACCGAGCGAGGGCCACGGCCGGCATCGTTGTCACCGTGCGTTACCGAGACACGAAACATGCCGGCTCCCGACGCCGGGGGACTATTGCAGTTCATCCCGTAAAGGCGGATCGAACAATGGTATCCAGTCTTTGAGTTTACCGTCAGGGATATAAAAAGTGCTCTCGGGACGCTGGGCGTTTCGAACCGTCAGCCGTTCTAACAGCACCTCTTCGGATTCCTCGGTGTAATGGATCCTGAAACCCACACCCAGTTGCCGGGCTTTCAAGCGATAGTCGTCTCGCTCACTCCTTGCCCAGCAGCCAAAATCCAAAATGACACCCACCCCGAGGACTAGTACTTTCGCCGCCACGGTCCACATCACGGACTCCACGGCCTTGTGTCTCACCGCGTGCTGGGCTTCGGCTTGTTCATCCATGTTGTCCCTGAAGTCGGGCCCAAACAAGTAAATGTGCCAGTCATCAAGGGTCAGGCGAAGGGCATTGCGTTTGATCTCAAGGTCCCGCGCCAATGTGGTCTTGCCACTGCAGGGCAGCCCCACCATCAAGTGAAGGGTCGCCACGGTACTCCCACCCCTTCCCCTTGACGCACGCT
>JBMFXK010000516.1:0-2104 GCA_049964315.1 Clostridia bacterium
TCAGGTCGGGCACGAGGTCGCCGTCGCCTACCAACACAGCCGTCAACGGGAGCGCACAGCGCGCCAGGGCGTCTAGTAGACCACCCACGTTCTTGAATCGGTGGGCGCGATCCAGGGCGCCCACAAACAGCACGACGCGCTCCTCCGTCCCGAGTCCCAGCATCGCTCGGCTTTGGAAGCGGTTCTGTGGCCTGAAGACGCCGGCATCGATTCCGTGCGGGACTGCCCTGACGCGTGGACGGGCAGCAAACCACGCGCGACGGTAGTCTTCATGCACCGCAATGACGATGTCGGCCGCATTGAGGACGTGCGGCTCCACCAGACGCGAATATGCGCGGAATGCGGCCCGGCGCAAAGGTCCGCCCGAGACGAGTCGATTATGGTATGTCAGCACCAGCGGAACCTGCAGGCGGCCCGCGGCGCGCGCCGCCCACTCCGCCCCACCGATGTAGGGGTAATGCAGGTGGATGACATCGAACCCGCTTAAGACACGCGCGAGAGCAGGCGTCCAGGCGGCATTGCCGACACGCAGGGGCGCCGGCAGGCGTCGCGTCTCAAACGGCCAGTCGTCGGGCGGCTCGATGGGGTCTGCCACCCGCGGCGTGAACACCGTCACGTCGTGCCCGCGGTTGGCCAGTGTGCGGGCTGTCTGGGCGACCACGTTCCCGGTGCCGGCCCAGTAAGGGGGAAATGTGGCGGTCACGTGCGCGATCTTCATCCAACGCGCCTCCTCCAGCCACTATTCGACCGGTGGCATTCGACGGCCGCGCGCCATTAGGCTCATTTAGCTGTCGGGTCCATCTCCGCCAGTCGTCGCCACATCCATTTCGCGAAGGCGAGGAGTATGATGAAGGCGCTTCGACAAGGCGCTATGTTTCATAATCTTGAGATTCCGGATCCCGTGGCGAACAGTTTGCCTGAACGAAAGAAGGGGATTCCGGTGAACCTGACCGAACTCATCATCCTCGTCCTGCTGGTGATTTACCTCTTCACCTCCCTCAAGGTCGTCAAGCAGTGGGAGGAGATGCTGGTCTTCACGTTCGGCCGTTTCTCGGCCCTGAAGACGCCCGGCATCCACTTCGTGTGGGGATTCTTCCAGCGCGCCATCATTATCGACAAGCGCATCACCACCACCGAATTCAAGACCGAAGGGACCCTGTCTCGTGACAAGGTGCCGGTGACGCTGCTGGCGGTGCTGTTCTGGCGCGTATCCGACGTCAAGCGTGCGGCCATCGAGGTGCAGAATTATCGCGCCACCATCGACCTCGCCTGCCAGACGACGCTGCGGGACATCGTGAGCCGCAGTGACCTGGAGCAGCTCTTGTCCGACCAGCGCTCGCTCGACGAGCAGATCGCCGACCAGATCCGGGAACGGGCTTCGTCCTGGGGCATCGAGGTCCACAACGTGGAGATCCGGGATCTCGAGATTCCGCCCTCCCTGCAGGACGTTCTATCCCGCCGTGCCCAGGCCAACGCCGAAAAGGAGGCCCGCCGGATCTACGGTGAGGCCGAAGTGATCGCGGCGGAAGAGTTCTTGAAAGCGGCCCGGCTCTACGAAGGGTCCCCGGTGGCGTTCCGGCTGCGCGGGCTGAACGTGCTGCTGGAGGCCGTAAAGTCCGACCAGAACACGCTCCTGTTCCTGCCGACCGAACTTACGGACATGCTGCAGTCGTTCCGGGGTGCCAAGGCGGAGACGGGCGCGGGAGACTGAGGAGGTGGCCGTTTGCGAACGGTCCGGTTGTACGATGGCCGGGAGCTTCCGGCAGTAGGACTCGGCACGTGGGGTTACGGGGCCGATCCGGCCCGGCACAAGGATGAGGTGCGGGCGCTGGCTTCCGGCCTGGACGAGGGCCTGTCCGTCATTGATACGGCGGAATTTTACGCCGCCGGCGGCGCCGAGCAGGTGGTGGGGGAAGCAGTCGCCGGCCGCCGGGAGGATGCCTTCGTCGTCACCAAGGTGTGGCCGCAGTATACGGATGCGGCAGCTGTGCGGCGAGCCGTGTTGGGCTCGCTCGCACGCCTAAAGTTCGACTATCTGGATGCCGTCCTGATCCACTGGCCGTCACGGGCGCTCCCCCCGGAAGTGTGGCTTGAGCCTCTCGGC
>JBMFXK010000517.1:0-2104 GCA_049964315.1 Clostridia bacterium
GGCCCCGCCCTCCGCCTTCTCATCCCACCGCCCGATTTTCCGAGAAGGCTCCTAGCAAGGCGACCGCACCTGCGAGGCTGAACAAGCGACCCGATCCCTTGAAGTACCGAACGATAGATGGCCGACGTCGCATGCGATTCCCTCCTTGATGGCACCGATGGCACCTGTCGCGGGTTACGAAAGCCATGTGGGGTAGTTAACGGAGAGAACATTCAGACGGGAGCAATTTGGAACACTGACGTTCGGGACACGGGGCCTACTTCCTGCCGGCCCCATCACATAAGCCTTCTGAAATTTTCGCCGTTCGACCGCATCCGAGGTAAGGAGTCGGAGACGACGCACACAGACCGCCCGATCCCGCTGGCCGTCCTGCCTTGGTCCTCGATCCAAGGTTCCCACAGTATAACGAGAGCATTGGAGGCGAGGGCCGTGAAACATCTTCTGACCAAGTTGATGGGATGGTGGAAGAAGAGCGCGGCGGAGGACCTTACGCAACGGCAGGCTATGCACGGGGACCCGGAGCGCGTGGCGCGGGAACGTGACAGGGCCCGGGCGATGGAGGATACGTGGCGGCAGCAGGGACAGCAGGGCGGGTGGATACCGTAAGAGTTTGAACGGGGAGCCGGATGCCCCGAACAGTGGCACCACCGTAGGTACGTCGAGAAGGTCAGAGGCCCTATCACGCTGAGAGATCGACACTTTTGGTGAATCGTGACGCAGTGACGCCGGAGCACGGGCAACAGCGAGCCGCGCGGGTTGGGTGTTCGTCACAGACCGTTTGAAAAGAGCCGCGCACGATCTCCTCTGGCGCAGTCCCGCCGAACGGCAAAGCGCAGCGGTCGGAGGCGGCCCCAAACCTTCGATGATCTGTATGAAGGACGTGTCCCATGGTGTGACGCATCCGCACGCCGGGCCATCCCTGACCCTCCGCAAACGCTGGATGCACGTCTAGATTGTGGACGCCCCGAATGGCTGGCGCATGCCCTACAATCAGTCCCTTCGCGGTGAACGGGATGGCTGGGCCACGATATCGTGAGGACTTTAAGGCACAAGCGCTCGCCGTGGTCGCGCAGACGGTGAAGTCCGCGACCCAGGTGGCTCGCGAACTGGGGATTGCGCGCGAGACGCTGTACCCGTGGATGGAGCCCGCGTGGCGCCGCCCCACAGAGCCTGTCGTCGGGAGCGGGAAGCGTCGGCCCGCAGACCAGGCCGTGGACGACCTCCGCAGCCAAATTCGCCACGTCCAAGACGAGACCGCGATCCTAAAGACATCGGTACGCATCGTCACCCACGCCCCGAAGTGAAATACGCGTTCATGCTGGAACACTGCTGACCCGGCTCGGTCACGACGATGTGTCAGGTGTGGCAGGTCTCCCGCAACAGGTATTACGCCTGGGTTCGCCGTCCGCCCAGTGTGGGGGCGGTGCGGCGGCAGCAAAGGCGGGAGTGGATTCGGCCGTTCTGGAAGACCGCTCATGGGCGCTACGGGAGCCGCGAGGCTGCTCCGGATCCTCCGCCTCCCCATCGGCGACCGGTGGATCCTGCGGGGGGTGGCCAAGTGGCTCCGGGCCGGGGTGTGCGACAACGGGCCTCTCACCGTGACCGAGGCAGGGAGGCCCCGTCGCCCATCCTGGCCAATGTCTCCCGCGCTGTGCGGGATCTGTGGGTCGAACGGGGGGCAGCCCGCGTGTTGGGCGAAGTCCATCTGGTGCGCTTCGCGGACGACGTCCTGGTGCTGTTCAGCCACAGCGCCGACGCATCGCGATCTTCTACAACCGGCAACGGCTCCACAGTGCCTTGGGGTATCGCACCCTGGTCGAAGCGGCGCAGACCACGCGCTCGGCGTAACGAGTCCCGATCCCTACTGTGGGGGAGTCTACGAACTTGATTTAAGTCCACCGTGTGTTGAGGCATCGATGGCGTCCACGCGGCCCGTCCCTTCCCGTCGCGAGGGCCTCAAAGCCATTTACCCCGCGGTTCGCCACCTTGGTGCTGTAGCTGGTATGTCACGGGTGGGCCCGTGAGGAGCCGTTATGGAACGGCCACGGACCAACGGTCCGTGGCGGTTCGAAGACCGCCGCCATCATCTGCATTCGACACCAAC
>JBMFXK010000518.1:0-1407 GCA_049964315.1 Clostridia bacterium
TTCGTGCGCTCCCACCGCGCCGCCGGGACACTACACGGTGACCATGGAAGCGGGAACGACGACCGAGACCCAGAGCTTCCGGCTCCTGGCTCCGCCGAACGTCGACATCCCGCAGGCGCACTACGATGAGCAGTTCAAGCTGCTGGTCCGCATCCGCGACGATGTGAGCCGGATCCACGAAGCCTACAACCGCGTCGCGAAAGTGCGCGCTGAGGTAGCCGCGTGGGAGCCGCGCGTCGTGGGGCACGAACATGAGGAGTCGTTGAAGGAATCGCTGGCCCGGATCCGGGAGCGGGCGGATGAGGCGCGAGACCGGCTCATCCAGTGGCGGCTCGACAACTTCCAGGACTCCATCAACTTCCCCCCGCAGTTGAATGCGAAGGTGGCACACATCTTCCAGGTGGTGGCCTCGGCCGACGCGCGACCCACATCGCAGTCGTACACGGCCCTCGAAGCCCTGGAAGCTCAGGTAGACACCGAGGTCAAGCGGGTGGATTCCCTGATGGCAGAGGAAGTCGCCGAGTTCAACCGCCGCGCCCGGGAGGCAAACCTGACTCCTATCGGGGTCTGAGCCTGATCGGATGGAAAGAGGAGCGGGCTGTCCCGCTCCTCTTTCCTCTTTGAGATCGGGTTTAGATCGCGGTCTGGCCCCCATCGATGGCCAGGACCTGGCCGGTCACATAGGCGGAGGCATCGGACGCAAAGAAGAGCGCCGCTCCCTTCAGGTCGTCCAGGGCGCCGAGACGCCCGAGCGGCACCGCCGCTTCGATTCTCTCCCGCACAGCATCCTGGCGCAGCAAGCCTTCGGTCATCCGGGTTGGGAAGAACCCGGGAGCGATGGCATTCACGCGGATTCCGTAGCGCGCCCATTTGGCGGCCAGATCACGCGTAAAGCCGATCACGGCCGCCTTGCTGGTGCTGTAGCCCACCGCGTTCAAGATCTCGGGTGCCTGACCGACCATGCCCGCGACCGATGCCACGTTCACAATTGACCCGCGCCGGCGTTCCACCATCCCTCGCCCGAACGCCATCGTGACGGACCAGGTGCCGGTCACGTTGACGGCCAGCACCTCGTTCCACCGTTCGACCGGGATGTCCCAGGGATCGGCTCCCCACGACCGGCCGCTGTTGTTTACCAGAATGTCGACGACCGGGAAACGGTCCCACACCCTGGCGGCGAACGCCTGGATGCTGGAGACGTCGGCCATGTCGCAGCTCAGGCCCAGCGCGTTGACCCCGTATGTGTCCCGAATCTCCTCGGCGGCTCGCTCACAGGCGTCCCCGTGACGAGACGCGATGGCCACGTCCGCCCCGGCCTCAGCCAGCGCCTCGACGATCGCGCGTCCGATGCCGCGGCTTCCGCCGGTTACGACGGCCGTTCGTCCCACCAGACCGAACCTCTCTGAC
>JBMFXK010000518.1:1417-2092 GCA_049964315.1 Clostridia bacterium
GGTATATCGACCCCCACGGCGCACAGGTCGGCCCCCCTCGGCGGGAACAGCGCCTGGGCGCGGCCCAAAACGGGGAGGACTCCGCTTAGTCTAGTCAGTTGCTAGACTGGCCACAGGGACTTGTCCGAAGCGAACGAGCTCTGATGTGGACTGCCCCTTCGCGTCCACCGGATCCAATGCTATCAACGACCATCTCTTTGACAACCAGCCGGGCACCACCTCCGCAAGGTTAGGCTGAATCCACGTGCTGATCGTTGGGTCCCTTCTTACGTGGTCTACCAGAGGAAGGGGAATCCCTTGCGCTGGAATACCGTTGGTAGGTTCCGGGTCAGGTTCAGCGCCCCAGCCGCTTCAAGGGCCAGACGGAGACTAGCCGGCCCGGATGCCCTTGGAGCCTCTGACCGCGCTTACGCTGACCCCGGATCTGGTCGTTCGCACATAAACTTTGGTAGCTGACCAGTTTTCCCGCCCACGATTGTTGGAATCGCGGCGCTAAAGAATCGAGTATCCGGATGCCGCACGCCGGCCGTCATGGAACCCCTGCTGCGGATCAAGTCCGGGTATGTGGTGGAAAAGGGGTTTCCGAAGGATAGCGGTCCCAGGCATTCTGGCATAGCCGCCGGGATTTGGCGAGGGCACACGACGCGAACGCCACGAGTCTTCTCGTGGCGTTCG
>JBMFXK010000519.1:0-2066 GCA_049964315.1 Clostridia bacterium
GCGCTCATCGACTACGGCCTGCATGGCCGTCCGGCGTCGGATTCCCCGGTGGTGTTTCTTCGGAGCATGGCTCCCCATCGACCGCTTGCTGAAGACTCCGCCGTCTATTCCGTCGTGGCTGCCGCCATGGCCCGGGCCGGCATCCGGCAAGCGCCCGGCGACCGACGCGGGCCCCACGCATTGCGCCACTCGCTGGCGTCACGCCTCTTGGCAGTTGAGACCCCTTTGCCCGTCATCGCCAGCGTGCTTGGGCATGGGAATAAGGAAACGACCACCATATACCTGTCCACAGACACGGATCACCTTCGGGCCTGTGCGCTCGACCTCGGCGGCATTCCGGTGACCCGAGAAGAGTTGCGGGCATGACTCCCGTCTTCAGCAGCACCTTTCAGGCGCACCTGGCGGAGTTCCTCCTGCAAAAGCAGGCCGTGGGCTTCCCGTATCAGCCCGGAACCTACATCCTCCAGGCATTCGACCGGTTCTGCGTAGCCGAACATCCGGATGAGCACGCCTTGACCCGCACCCTGGTGCTCCAGTGGGCGGAACGGCGGCCGGGGGAGCATGTAAATACTCTGGTGCGCCGGATCACCCCGATCCGGCAGTTTGCGAAGTACCTGAACGGCATCGGCATCCCAGCCTATGTCCTTCCCGCCGGGCTCCCCGGCCGCCAGGTGCGGTACGTGCCGCACATTTACACCACGGCAGAGCTCGCCGGCTTCTTTCAGGCAGCCGATCGGCTGCCGTACGACCCCCATAGCCCGGTGCGGCACTGGGTGGTTCCGGTCATTTTCCGGCTCTTGTATTGTTGTGGTTTGCGGGCGGGGGAGGCTATCCGCCTGACCGTCGACGACGTCGATCTCACAACAGGGACGCTGAGCATTCGGGCGGCCAAGGGCCGCAAGGACCGCCGGGTACCCCTCGCCTCAGATGTCTGGGCGCTCTGCCAAGCATATGACCGGCTAGTGCGGCAACGCTGGCCGAACCGCACTGCTTTCTTCCCTAATCCCCGGGGCGGGCACTATGACCCAGAGTTCCTCGACTACACCTTTCACGCGATATGGGCCCGTGCTGGGCTGGGGCGCGTCACTGGGAACCCGCCGCGGGTGCACGACTTTCGGCATAGCTTCGCGGTGCACCGACTCAACCGATGGGTTCAAGACCACCGGGAGGTGGCAGCGCTCTTGCCCTACCTAACCATGTACCTGGGGCACGCCCACCTGACCGAGACCGACTACTACCTGCACTTGGTACCCGAGTTCTTTCCGGTTCTCGCCGCGGAGTCGGCGGCGCGCCATGGAGCGCTAATTCCGGAGGTGACGCCATGACGGCCCGAGACGACAGGTTCTTTCGGCTGGTGCGGGACTTTCTGCTGGTGTACCTCCCCAAGAACCGATGCTGCAGCCCGCACACCGTCAAGGCGTATCGAGACACCTTGCAGCTGCTTCGGCGCTTCCTCCGCGACGAGAAGCAGGTCTCATTCCCGCAGATCACCTTCGACCACCTCGATCACCACACCATCTCGGAGTTACTGGCATGGCTCGAAACGACGCGCCACGCCGGCGTCACCACCCGCAACCAGCGCCTCGCGGCGATCAAGGCCTTTGTGAAGTATGCGGCTCAGGAGGACTTGACCCTGATGGCGGCTTACACCGAGGTGAGCAAAGTTCGGGCTCAGCGGGCGCCGCGGGCCCCCATTGCCTATCTGTCCGAGACGGCGCTGGCTGCGCTCCTGGCCCAGCCCGATCCGACGACCAACCGGGGCCTGCGAAACCAGTTCCTCCTCATCCTGCTCTACGACACGGGCGCACGAATCCAGGAACTTTTGGACCTGCGCCTCCAGGACCTACGCTGGCAGGAGCCGGTCCCGTGCGTCTATCTCACCGGCAAGGGCCAGAAGACTCGGGTGGTGCCTCTGCTGCCCCGCACTGTGCAGCACCTCAAGCGGTACCTGGATCGCGAGGATGGCCCGAAGCCTGTTGAAAATCGAATCCCAGGGTGACGGTCTGGCCGACGAGGTGGCCGGGCAGGCGTGAGGAGCAGGGTGTCGTGAGGGGCTCGGGCTTGAA
>JBMFXK010000520.1:0-775 GCA_049964315.1 Clostridia bacterium
ACGGCCGCCAGCAGCCGCGGCAGCCGCCGACGCTCGGAGAAGTGCTGGTCGACGATGACCTCGGGCCAGAAGCCGAGGCCGTCGGCAAATTGCAGGTTGACCGCGTTCAGGGGCGATCGCGCCGAGCCCCCCGCCAGCATGACGCGGGAGAGGGCGGCCGCTCCCGCGCTGGATCCGCCCACGACGGCGCCTGCCTCCCACCGCGAGACGACGCGCGTGTAGAGCAGGCCGATCCCACTCACGAGGCGGGCCTGGTCTCCTCCGCCGAAGAAGATGCCGGTCACCTCGGGCCACCAATCCGCGCGCTCGTGCACGCCATCCGGGTCATCAGCCCAATGTACGGACGCGGCACCGAGGCGGAGGAATGTCGTCCGATAGTGTGCGTAGGACGCTTCCGGTTCCTGCGACGCGCCGCTCACAACGGCGATCACGGCGTCAGCGCCGCCCGCCAAAGCGAGAAACGTCTGCAGCACGACAGGATTGTCCTGATGTGATTCTGCGCCGCCCACGGCGAGCACCGCACCCGTCATGACCACGCCTCCCGTATCACGGTTCGCGGCGCGTGCGGCAAATCCCTGTGGGGGTGATTGGCCGGGCTGGCAGCCGGCGACGTCATGCGGCATGCATAACCAATACGGATAGCGCTCGCCATCCGAAACACGAGTCAGATAGCGCGCGGCGGCCCGCCCGACAGGCGCCTAGTCGGCCTGAGAGCGGCGGCTGGACGATTCCCGCGGCTCGTTCACGCCGGTCCAGGGCGTCACCACGATCTGGC
>JBMFXK010000520.1:785-2064 GCA_049964315.1 Clostridia bacterium
CTGGCCGCGTTCCACCCGGGCCAGCTCCGCCCGCTGCCCTGCCTCACCCGGCGGAATGGCCCACACGGTGCCGATGCGCACCTGGCTTGGTTCAAACCGGATGGCGTAGATGGTCGAATCTTCGCGGTCGGGCTGGCCGGCCATGACGAGACCGCGCAGGCGCCCCAGCACGAACACGTCGCCGCCGGAGATGACGCGTGCGCCTGGATTGACGTCACCCACCACCACGATGTCGGTGGGATGCTCGATGACCTGGCCGGAGCGAAGCGTCATGCGCACGATGTGCGCACCCTGCGCTGGGGTTGTGGGCACCGCCTGGGGGGCCGGCCGGGCCTGGCCCGCCTCTACCACACCGGCCAGCTTCAAATCGGGGAATGCCTGAAAACAGGCCGCAATGCCTCCGAACAGCGGTTCTGTGAAAGGCAGATCCGACACTTCCACGGTCAGCGCGGAGCGGCCGAAAAACTGATGATGGCGCTCCAGGGTGCGGTGGAGGTCCTCCAGCAGATCCTGCTCGCTCGAAAAACCGTGGGCCAGGATGCGAAGCCCGCGGCGGTCACCTTTGATGTCCAAGGGCACCCTCCGTTACTGCGGTTGCGATACCGTTCCACGCGGAATCCTGGAGATCCTGCCGGGGGTTGTCGAAGGCCTCGCCCAGGACTGGGCGTGCTGGCAGGAACAAGGGGAGTCGGTGACGCGTCCATGGCCCAGGTGCTGCACGTCCCAGCCGACGCTGGTGTGTGCCCGCTGGAAGCGGTGTCGTGGGGCGTGTGCGAAGACCGGATCCGTTCGCAGGGCGCATTTTCCTTTTCGACCAAGACGGCACGAAGCTCCATCCATCCGGTCGAACCAGCCGTCTTCGGGGCCGTAGACAATCTCGATGACATGCGCGGAGGCTGACCGGTTTGGCAGCGTGACTGGCCCGAACGGTCCGCTAATGCGACCCGACGATGAGCGGCGTCAGCAGGGGAACGGACGGGCTTGCCGCCTTTCCGAGATAAGGGAGATGCCACGCGGCTTCCACCGTCTTCAGGATGCTGTAGTGGTCGGCCCAGAGGCCCATGCTCAGGTGCCGGGGGCCGTTCTTGGCGATGACGATAAGCGGGACCTGGCCGCCTCCCAAGCGTCCCAGGACCGGCAGCGCCGGCACTAGCGGCGGAGCTCCCGGTCCGGCGGCCATATAGGCTCGCAGCGGCCCCGGAGCCAGCGTCGGGGCGCCACCGCCCTCATCCCAGACGATGAACAGGACGGCGTGGCCGCTCCACGAGGACGAATGCAG
>JBMFXK010000521.1:0-2063 GCA_049964315.1 Clostridia bacterium
GGGATCCCCTCCGGCACGATCTGGAACGGACGTTGTCCGACATGGCGCTCGGGCCGGTGCACGGATCCAGCGATCCCACTCGTCCCGTCGACGCCCGGCAGGCGCTGACCACCTTGGCCCGGCGGGTGGACCGGCTGGAGTTCCGGACCTTCACGGAGACCCTGGTCCAAGCCTGGGGCGCCCGCCTGAACGGGGAGGCCCTGGCGCCGTTGCAGGATCTCCTGCGGTCGACCCGCAAACGAGCGGCGCATGAGGCGACGGGGCGTCTGGATATGGTCATGTCCGCCGCGCCGGGCCTGGCGGTGTTCGGCATCGTGGTGTGGTTGATGGGCGGGTTTTTGCTGCACAGTTTGGCCGGCAGCGCCGGTCTGTTCTAGCGGCGCCCCCTGCTTTAGGGGATGTCATCCGGTTTCATGCCGGCGGAGGCCCATGGCCTCCGCTTTTTGATGGGCGCAAGCGCCCGAAAGGAGAACACGACCCATGACAGCGATGCGGACGTGGAGCGCGCGTATGCGGCAGCGGGTTGAGACGGTTGTGGTGCGGAGCGTCGGGATGCTAGCCGCCCAGGACGGGCAGGCCGAGTGGGTTCAGCAGATCATGGTCCTCGGGATCGTGGTCCTCATCGCGGCGGCCATTTTCCTGTTCTGGAAGGGCGGCGGCCTCACCTGGATCAACACCCAGCTGACGGGCATCACCCAGTACTAAGACCCTAAGCGGACGCCGGGGGGCGGAGGGCCTCCCGGCGTCTGGCTGGACGGAGCAAAGGAGGGAGGGGCGTGGGGGAATGGGTCGCCTACATCCTGAGCGTGGGGTTGCTCTTCGTCGCGACGACCTTGGGTTTCAGCCTGGTCGAAGCGCAGGGGGCGCAGGTGCAACTGACGCGCATCGCGCAGGTCACCGCCAATGCGATGTCCGTGGACGGGGGGTTCACCCAGCCGATCCAGCAGACGGTGATTCAGCAACTGCAGGCCGACGGGTTCCATCCGGCCCAAGCCGCGGTCACGACCACGCCCACGGGCGTGCGGGCGGCGTACGGTCAGATTGTGGGGGTCCGGATCACCTACCCGGTCCCGATCCGAATTGTCGACATCGCGCCGTTCACCGTGGCCGTCTCGGGGACGGCCGCGGCCGTGAGCCTGTACGTACCGGGATCGCCCGCCTCTTCCGATGCGGTGTTGGCGACCCCCGGACAGGGCACCGCCGATCTCGCGGGGACGCCCACGAGCGGGCGCGCCGTGTGGGTCGGGCCGTAGCCGACGCGCGGGGGCTCTCCAGCCTGGTGTTGGGCCTCTTCTTGACCGCCGCGGTGTTCTTAGCGGCCGAAGCCTACCTCGACATGACGCGTGTCATTCAGGCGCGCACGCAGTTGGATCAGGCGTTGACCTTGGCCTTGCAAAGCGCGGTGGCGCGCGGCCACGCGCTCCAAGCGGTCGGCGGCGCGGGAGCGCCCGCCGTCGTCTGGAATGCGCCCGCCGCCCAAAGCGCCGCCGAACAGGCGATCACGACCGCATTGCCGGTGCAGCTGGCGCAAAGTGGCCTCGCGCCGACGGGTGGGTGGGCGACCTTCGTGCCCGTCGGCTCCACACCGCCGGACTGGTCTGGCCCGCTCACCCTGAGCGCGTTTCAAACCGGCAATACCGCCGGACCCGTCACGCTCTATCACACGCACGAAATGGCGGGCGGTCCCTACGTGGCCGCGGCGCTGTCGGTGCCGCTCACCCTCCGCTTTTACGGCATCCCCCTCACCGTCTCGTTGCAAACGGCACGCCTCGCGCTGGTCTATGGCTACAACGGCCAGCAATTTGAACAGTTTCCCTAACCCAAAGGAGGGTCCTTTCACGATGCGGCGGACAATCTGGCGGGGCGCGTTGGCGCTCTGCGCTGCCATCGGACTGGGTGTGTTCCTCTTGGCGACGACGGCCAAACCGCACCTGACGCGGGTGGTGGTCGTCACACATCCGGTCGCTGCCGGCTCCCCGGTGACCGCGACCGATCTCGCGTGGCTCGCGGTGGTCGGCCAAGCCCCGACGGGTGTTCTGACGGTCATGCCGGTGCCCGGCGAG
>JBMFXK010000522.1:0-2051 GCA_049964315.1 Clostridia bacterium
GACGAGGTGATTTCCGACGCCATCCCGCCGGGGTCGATTTTCAAGCCGGTCACGCTGGCCTCTGCGCTGCAGAGCCGGGCGGTCGGGCTCAACGCCGGCTTTTTCTGCCCTGGATTTAGGGTGGTGCTCGGGCGGCGGGTGAATTGCTGGCGCAAGTCCGGGCACGGTCCGGAGTCGCTGGCGGCGGTCGTCCGGAACTCGTGCAATGTCGGCTTTATGGACCTAGGGCTCCGGTTGGGCATCGATCGCTTCTACGAATACATGCAGCGCTTTCGGATGATGGGGCCGACGCATGTCGACCTGCCGGGCGAGGCGCACGGCATCATGCCCCGCAAGGGACGCGCCACACTGCTGGATCTGGCGGTGATGGCGTTTGGGCAGACGCTCACGGTGACGCCCGTCGCCCTGTTGAACGCGGTGTCGGCCATAGCCAACGGAGGCGATCTGAATATTCCTCACGCCGGTGACCGGATCGTGGCGCCCGACGGACGCACCATCCGCCGCCTCTTCGAGGGAACCTCAACCCGGGTCGTCGACAGGTGGGTCGCCGAGTCCGTGCAGCGCATGATGACCGCGGTCGTCTCCCAGGGCACGGGAAAGCTCGCCCGCGTGCCCGGATACCGCGTGGCAGGGAAGACCGGCACCGCGCAGAAAGTGATCGGGGGCCGGGTGGTGGAAGGGGTGTACATCGCATCCTTCGTCGGCTTCGGGCCCGTGCCAAATCCGCGGGTCGCGGTACTGGTCTCGGTGGACGAACCGAAAGGCGCCTATTTCGGCGGCCAGGTGGCGGCCCCGGTGGTGGGAAGGTTGCTTCGCCAGATCTTCCGGTACTGGGAGCTCAAACCCACGGAACCCATCAAGCGGCCGGCGCCGGGGACGTCGGTGATGGTGCCGAATCTGGTCAACCTGCCGCCGGCTGAAGCCCGCGACGATGCCGACGCCTTCGGGTTTGGGGTGCGGATCGAGGGGCACGGTCCGGTCGTGGCGGACCAGTCGGTGTCGTATGGGGCGTACCGGCCGGCGGGCGAGACCCTGGTCCTGACTCTGGGATCGGCCCCGCGCACTTATATGGACTGGGTGGCCGTCCCCGCGGTGGTGGGTCTTCCGGTGGCCGAAGCGCGGCACATCGCCTTTGACATCGGCATCAACCTTCATGTTGAAGGGGATCTCGGCGGGCGTGTACAGTGGCAGGAGTGGCCGGTGGACCACGAGGTCCGGGCCGGGGCGACGATGTCGGTGATGGCGCTGTAAACTGGCCCTCGGCATTTATGCGGGGTCCCGGGGGAGAGGATGCATGAGACTGTCGGAACTGGCCGCCGGGGTGGGGCTTACGGCAACCGGAGACGTGGACGTGCTGGGCATCACCTACGACTCCCGCCGTACGCGTGCGGGCGATCTGTTCTGTGCGATTCCCGGGTTTCGGACCGACGGCCACCGCTATGTGGAGGACGCGCGCCGCCGGGGGGCGGTCGCGTGTCTCGTGGAGCGGGAGAGCGCGGTGCCGTCTGGCATGCCCTACATCCCTGTGCAGAGTGCCCGAGTGAGTACGGCGCGGGTAGCGGCCTGCTTTTTCGGCCATCCCAGCCGGAATCTCTGGATGGTGGGTGTGACCGGCACCAACGGCAAGACCACCACCACCCATCTCATCCGTACAGTCCTCGAGCAGGCTGCCGGAATCCCCACCGGTCTCATGGGGACCGTGCACACCGTGATGGGCGCTAACGAGTGGCACGAGGATCGCACCACGCCAGAAGCGCCGGACCTGCAGGCGACCCTGCGCCAGATGACCGACTTCGGGATGCGGGCCGTTGCCATGGAGGTGTCATCTCACGCCCTGGCCCTGCATCGGGTTGACCAGGTCTATTACGACGTTGGCGTGTTCACCAACCTGACCCAGGACCACATGGACTTCCATCGCGATTTCGAAGATTACTTTTCTGCCAAGGCGCAGCTGTTTGAACGGCTCGGCGAAGGACCCGTGAAAGGGCCACGGGCCGCCATTTTGAATGCCGACGACGCGTGGGCGGGTCGCCTGGTCGGGTATACCCGCA
>JBMFXK010000523.1:0-2043 GCA_049964315.1 Clostridia bacterium
ATCCCACCGCTCACGATTATGCGCTGGCCGGCGCCAGGATTCACCATGACACTGGTGAACGGGGCGAGAGCAAGGATGGCGGCGCCGGTGGCGCTGGTGGCGGTGGCGGTGGCGGTGGTGGCGGTGGCGGTGGCGGTGGCGGTGGCGGGGGCGGTTCCCGCCATTTCCGCGACAAGGGCGCCAAAGGCCAAGGGGGTGACCACGCCCCCGCACCGGCACCCACGGGCCCAACCTCCGGGGCGGCGGGAACGGGTTCAACCCAACCTGCCACAGGGGGCGGCGCCGGCACCGGGTCAAAGCCCAAGACCAAGGCTGCCGTTGCCCCAGCCACGATGGAGGCGTTCACCGCGGTGCTGGCCAAGGTGGTGCAGCAGAGCAAGATCCGGGCGCCGGCTCCCGCGCCGGCCGTGGCGATGGCGGAGGAGGAGCTGTCCTACGGTGCGGAGTACCTCGCCCACGACCGTCCGTACATCTCGGTCAAGATGGGCGACAACACGCTCCAGGCCATCATCGACACGGGCGCCCCCCTGTCCCTGGTGGACGCCGCGGTGGTGCCACCGGGCGCGTCGCGCCGATGGCTGCCCTGCCCGCTGAGCGTCAGCCTGGGCGCGTCCTCGCACACGGTCCGTGAGCAGGTGCACCTCAGGGTAGAGTGCTGGTCCCAAGCCGGCTGGACGGAGGTTGAGCTGGACGCACTCGTCCTGCCGGGGCTCCCAGCGGACCTGAGCTTCATCTTCGGTTTCGAGGACATCGCCAAAAACGGGGCGGTGTCGGCGGCGCTGCAGCGCAGCCTGGAGGCGGCGGGACGGCGCAAGCTGGAAGTGGGGTGGCATTCGCCGCACGGGGCGATCGACATCACATCGACAGTGGCGGCGTTGGCGGAGGTACGCCCGCGGGGCGCATCGCACGCCGTTAGGCCGGACGCCCTGGGGTCAAAGGATCTGATGACGCCGGATGAGCTGGAGGCGCTGCAACGGGAGCAGGACGAGGAGGTGCGCGGAGAGGAGGGCGGCCCCAAGCCCGGACTGGCTGAGCACCGACGGGTGCAGCTGAGCTCCCAGCTGTCGCCCGCCGCTCAACGCGCGCTCATCACGGCGCTGCAAACGGCGGAAGCGGAGGGGGCATTTGGCCTCCCGCACGGCGACCAATCTGTGGCGGACATCCCGGTGGACGCCATCGACGCGGTCGCCGCCGCCAAGCTGGCGCGCAACCTGCCCTCGCAGAGGTTCCGGCCAGACGTCCAGCCGCAGCTGCGGGAATACCTGGATGACCAGGTCCGTCGTGGCCACATGCAGCGGGCCACCCCGGAGCCAGAGGCCGTCGTCAGCCGCCTGGTGGGGGTGCTGAAGCCGGATGGATCTGTGCGTTTCTGCTATGACGCGGGGGTCAACGCAGCGACCATTATCTCCGAGGAAAGCCGCCGCAGCATGCCGGGGGTGGAGAGCACGCTGTCGCTTGTGGCCGGACGCCGTTTCCTGGGCAAGTTTGACCTGAGGGACGCGTTCCGCCACGTGGGCATACCACCGGCGCTGCGCAAGTACTTCACCATCCGCGTCACGGTGGACGGCGAGGACCGCTACTACCAGTACACCACCATGCCGTTCGGCTGGTCGATGGCCCCTATCCTGTGGCAGGCCTGCCTGACGGAGGTGCTCGCCGACTTCATCGCCAAGGGCGTCGTGGGTGTCTACATCGACGACATCCTGCTGGTGGCGGACACGGAGGACCAGTTCGTGGCCCTGACGAGAGCGGTGCTCATGCGGCTGGTGGAGAAGCGCCTGCGCATCAATGCGGGCAAGTGCACTCTGGGGGTCGCCCGGGTGATGTTCTTGGGTTATGAGGTGGATGGAGAGACGATCCAGTTGTCGCAAAGCCGATTGCAGTACATCGAGGCCATGCCGGAGCCCCAGAACCTACCGGAGCTGCGGTCGGTCCTCGGCATCTTCCAGAACCTGTCGCCGCATGTGGAGGGCGCGGCGCATTTCCTGGCAGTGCTGTCGGACGCGACGAAGGGGGAGGCGGCGCGGCGATGGAAGGATCGAT
>JBMFXK010000524.1:0-959 GCA_049964315.1 Clostridia bacterium
CGCCGGATCTGGGAGCCCGACACGTACACGTCCTCGCGACTGCGGGCAAAGTCCGCCGGCCGCAGGAACCCGAAGTCTCCCACGACGTCCAGCAGTCCCTGGGCAAAGATAAGTCCGTCGCGATGCGTGCGCGCGCGCAGGATCTCCCACATGAGATCCGATTTTCCGAGGGAGCGGTAATCGGCGATCTCCAGGCCTTTGGCCATCTTGTAAAGATCCAGCAGCGGCAGCTCTTCCAGCTGGGTGATGGTCAGCTGCGGCTCGCGCTCACGCGATTCACGGGCCTCCCGAATCTCGCGGGGCTCCCGCAGCTCCCGTGTGTCCCGAGCCTCGCGAGGGTCCCGCACACCGCCACGGCGATCGTCGCGACGCCCATTCTGAGCCGGTCCCCGGTCGTTGCGCCGATCCCGGAAGCGGTCGTTGCGGCCTCGCGGTCCCCGCTGCCCTATTGGGGCAACGGGCCGCACGGCGGGCTGCGGCCCACGGGCTCGCCCGTTGGCACCAGGCACGGACGGGATGTCGGGCGGAGTGGCGCCGGGTGCCGTGGCGGAGTCGGTCGCACGCGGCTCAGGCGCAACTGGCGAGACGGCTGAGTCCAAAACAGCGGGCGCGGCCGCTTCAGCCGGGGGTGTCACGACCGGAGCGGGTGCTGTCGGCTCGGGCATGACCTCGGGGGTCATCTGAGGCACCTGCGCTTCAGGCGCCGCGGAACGGGTCCGCCGTCGGCGGGGCTTTGGCGCCGGAGCTTCCGCCGCCACGACCGCCACCCCCGCGTCTGCCGCCCCTGCGGGAACGGCCGCGTCCGTCGCGCTGACCGGATTCACGGTGTCCCCGTTCTCGGGAGCCGCGGCAGAGGCCGCCGTCCTGCGGGGGCGGCCGCGGCGCTTCGGTGCCTCCGGTGCGGGCTCCGCTGTCGGCGTCTCAGCGACCACGGCCGCTTCTGTCTCCACAGGGGCCTG
>JBMFXK010000524.1:969-2042 GCA_049964315.1 Clostridia bacterium
CGGCGGCGTCGAGCCGGTTTTGTGACCTCTTCGGTCGGGTCGTTCGCCATTAACTACGCATCCTCCCCGCGTCCGGGCTTCTTCCCGAAACGCAACTTCTTTTCGAGCCGGTGCTCGGCCTCCACAAAACGCACGGTACCGGTCAGTGACCGCATCACTACACTTTCGGTGCGTGTGGCGTCCTTGGTGTAGCGAACTCCGTGTAGAAAATCTCCATCAGTGATGCCGGTGGCCACAAACAGGACGTCCTCGCCGCGGATCAGGTCATCCAGGGTGAGGATGCGGTCCACGGGCCGTACGCCCATCGATTCCGCCCGCTCGCGCTGGGCGGCGTCTTCCGGCAGGAGGCGGGCGACCATCTCGCCCTCCAGGCACTTGACCGCTGCCGCGGCCAGTACACCTTCCGGCGCCCCGCCGCTCCCGGCCAGCATATCGACGCCCGAACCCTCCAGGCACGCGGCCACGGCGGGAGTCACGTCTCCATCAGTAATCAACTTGATCCGGGCACCCGCCTCCCGGATGCCGGCGATAAGGTCCTGATGACGCTCCCGGTCCAGCACCACGACCGTCAGATCGCTGACTTCCCGCCCGCTGGCGTGAGCCAGCGCACGGAGGTTATCGCCAATGGGAGCATCCAGATGAATCACGCCGCGTCCGGCAGGACCCGTGACTAATTTGTCCATGTACATGTCGGGGGCATGCAGGAGACTTCCGGCCGGTCCGATGGCCATGACGGCAATGGAACCGTTCAGCCCCTTGGCAACCAGATTGGTGCCCTCCAGGGGGTCGACCGCCACATCAACCGGATCGCCGTCGCCGTTTCCGACGCGTTCGCCGATGAACAGCATCGGCGCCTCATCCATCTCGCCTTCGCCAATAACGACCCGGCCTTCTATCGCCACGGTCTCCAAGGCGCGCCGCATGGCATCCACCGCCGCCTGGTCGGCTCCAATCTTGTCGCCCCGGCCCATCATCCGGGCGGCCGCGATGGCGGCGGCCTCGGTCACCCGCACCATCTCGAGCGCCAACTCCCTATCCACTCGAACACGCTCCTCTTACATCGAGGCGTCCCG
>JBMFXK010000525.1:0-2040 GCA_049964315.1 Clostridia bacterium
GCTGGGCATCCATACTTCGAGATCGTAGCCCTTGCGGTGCGAGAAGCCGAGATCCCCGCCGCAGTGTTCCATGATCCGGTACGGAAGCTCCAGAAGGTCCAAGATGTGAGCCGCGTCCCGGGTCATGGTGTCCAGGCTCGCGCGTGCGTCCTCCGGTCGCGTCAGCATCACGAGTTCCACCTTGTCGAACTGGTGCTGGCGGATGAGGCCGCGGGTGTCCCGTCCGGCCGCTCCGGCTTCCGAGCGAAAGCAGGCGGTGTAGGCGCAGTATTTCACCGGCAGCTCGTTCAGGTCCAGGATCTCGCCCGACCGGTAGTTCGTAAGCGGCACTTCGGCCGTCGGGATCAGGTACATGGGGCCAGGCTCCACCCGGAACACGTCCTCCACGAACTTCGGAAACTGGCCGGTGCCGACCATGGCGTCCGCTCGCACGAGATATGGCGGCGCCATCTCCTGATAGCCCGCCCGGGCGGCTTCGCTGAGCATGAGGTTGACAAGGCCGCGCGAGAGTGTGGCACCAAACCCGGTCAGCATCGAGAACCGAGTGCCCGACAGCTTGTGCGCCCGCTCAAAGTCGACCAGCCCCAGCGCCGGTCCGAAGTCCCAATGCGGCATAACCTCGGGAGAGTCGGGCCGCGGTGCGCCCACCACCTGCACCGGTACGTTGTCCCCCTCGTCGGCACCGATGGGGACATCGTCATCCGGCACATTGGGCAGCTCCAGCGACAACGTCTCCAGTTCGGCTTCCACGTCGGCCAGGATGCGCTCCTGCTCGGCCAGTCGTCGGCCAACCGCCGTCGTCGACGCAATCACGGCTGCCGCATCGTGCCCGGCCTTCTTCAGACGCGCCACTTCCTCTGAGGCGCGATTGCGCTCCGCCCGCAGCGCCTCAACCTCCTGCAGGAGGCGCCGCCGCTCAACGTCGAGCGCCAGCACCCGGTCAAGCGGGGGATCGACGTGCTTTCGCCGGTAGCCTTCCCGCGCTGCGTCCGCGTGGTCCCTCAGCCACCGCATGTCCAACATCGGACTCTCCCCTTTCTGCACAAAAAAATCCGCCCCCGAAGGGACGGGTCCTGCCCGTGGTGCCACCCTGTCGCGCACTCTCGTCCGCAGTATCGGGCGGTCCCGCCAGACTTCTCGCCTGGACGCTCCGAGGTGGATCAGGCAGCGGTCCGGGCCGGCTTGCACCATCCGCCGGCTCTCTCTTCCGGGATCCGGAACCCGGCCCCTTCATCGCGCGATATTAGCCGGAATGCTAGGGAATCGGGCGACGGAAGTCAAGCCGGCGTGTCGGTCACATCCTGAACGTTTAGTATGGAGCGGGAGGTGCGCTGTGATTCCCGTTGTGGTGCGATATTCCGCCCGTCCCGGACACGAGCAGGATCTTGAGGACATGGTGCGGCGGCACTGGAACACGCTGCATCGTGAACGGCTAACCACAGACCGCCCGGCCGTGGTGGTCAAGGTGGACCGCCAGCCAGGCGTGTTCATCGAGCTTTTTGAGTGGACGTCGGAAGAGGCCGTCCGTACGGCGCACGACCGGCCGCCGGTGCGCGACCTCTGGGACGCCATGGAAGCGGCCGGAACGGTTGAGCCCTGGGATGGGGAATACCTGAGCCTTACGTGACCACTCCAACGCCGGACCGCCGGATCCTGGACGCGGCCGTCCGTGTTTTTGGGCGGCACGGGTTCGCCGGTGCCACTACAGACGAACTTGCCCGCGACGCCGGCCTGACCAAGGGGGCGCTGTACTGGTACTTCCAGGACAAACGGCGTCTTTTCGCGGAGACAGTGGCCACGGTGATCCGGGCCTTCGAGGCGGCGCTGGCCGACGTACCGGATCGACAGGCGGCTCTCGACGCACTTGGCGCCTTCGGAGACGGGCATCCGGAGATGCTCCGGTTCGTACACCGCCTGCATGGGGAGCTCGTAGGGGACGGCTTTCCGGATGAAGCGCGCGCGCTCACGGAGTGGTACGGGAGGCTCCGCGCCCGCATCGGGGACACAGCCCTTCGTGCCTGGTGGGTCGACAGTCATCCG
>JBMFXK010000526.1:0-2032 GCA_049964315.1 Clostridia bacterium
CAGCGCGTAGCGTCCGGGTGTCGCGCCTGCATATGGGCAAAGAGGCGGCGACCCAGTCCTTGCCGGCGGCCCCCCTCCTGAACCGCGACATGCGTAATCTCTACCGGGTCGCCGAGTCGGATCCCGATCACGGCGGTGGGGGGCCGCTGCGGCTCGCCATAGACCCAGAGCTCCACCGCGGGGCCGGACTCGAGATAGAGGCCGCGAAGCCGTAACCGGGACTCGTCGTCCGGGCACCCTACGGCGCAGGCGAGAGCCGGCCAGGCGAGGTCAAATTCCCGGGCAGCCGTCACCTTCGAGAGGCTCTCCATCACGAGTGGCCCATCCAGTCGTCCGCCAGCACCGCGTACACCACCCAGTCGCTGTAGCCATCGTCATGGCGGTCGTACTGGCGGAGCGTGCCTTCTTGGCGAAGGCCCAGCCACTCCGGCACACGCTGGCTCCGGTGATTGTCCGGGTGCACGTTGATGAAGACCCGGTGCATGCCCCGCGCCCTGAAGAGGTCGTCCACCAGCAGCTGGCACGCCTGGGTCACGAGGTCCTGACCCTGGTCGGAAGCCGCGATCCAGTAGCCCAGGGCGACCGAATGATGGTCACGGTCGATGCTGTTTGGCGTCACGCCGCCCAGCAGGTTGTCGCCGCGCCAGATCCCGATGCCTTGCAAGCCCTCCCGAGCCCATTGCTCCCGCTGCAACGCGATGAACTGGAGGGCATTTTCGAGGTCGTAGTCGGCCGACGGCCAGCCGAACCAGCGCCGGATGTGGGCTCGGTTGGCCTGCAGGGCGGCGACTGGCGGCCGCCATGACCGGATCCCACAGGCGCATGACCACGTCCTCGGTCAGCGGCGTCGAAAATTGCAGCGACAAGTCAGCGTGTCCCTGTCTTTTGGATGAAGAGCTCCCCGTTGCCGATCGGGACCAGCACCTCCTCCACGCCCGCGGTGCTCTGCACCACCTCCCGAAACTGCACCAGTTCGTCCGCCTTATCGACCGCATTGTCAACCACAAGCAGACCGCGCGGGGCCAGGATGCGCACCATGTCCGGCCACCACTTCACGTACTCGCTGCGCTCGGAATCCAGAAAGAGAAAGTCCACACTGAGGCTCGGGGAGTTGCGCAGGTAGTCGCCGGCATCCTCCACGACCATGCGGATACGGTCGGCCACTCCCGCCTCCGTAAAATTCTTGCGAGCCAACTCCGCCTTCCAGGGGTTCAATTCCACGGTGGTCAGCTGCTGGCTTGCCTCACACAACGCATCGGCCCACCAGATGGTTGAATACCCGTTGGAGGTGCCAATCTCGAGGATGCGGTCGGGCCGCATGGCCCGGATGACCATCCAGAGGAGAAGTCCGGTGTCGGCCGTTATGTTGAGCATTTTTTCCGCGCGTACGGTGGCATGTGTATCGTTTTCGTCCCCGAACTGCTTCAAGCGCGCGAGAAGCGCTTCCCGCTGAGGGTCCATATTGTTCCTCCCGCCTAAGCTATCTCCCCATAATGCCGGGAGTCGCTCGCTTTCGCTACCGGAGAGCGCGGCCAAGCCCGAGCGTTCGGGCTCGTTCCACCACGGCCCGCAGCAACGCCACCTCGGTTCCGGGAAGTCCGTGGGACAGGAACACCGTGATCGCTTCGGGGGTCCGCCGATATCCCCCCGCGACCAGCGTCGCCAAATCCTGCATCCGATCGAGATGAGGCGTGCCCTGACCGATGAAATCGGGCTCTCCCCGATACAGCTCGGGTACATCGCAGGCCAGCACATCGGCCGCCTCCAGGACATCAATCCCTATCTCGTGCCGGGCCGTCGACTTCTGGCCGAGCGAGTTCACGTGCATCCCCGGCCCCAGCGCTTCACCGGAAACGACCGAAGTCGACGAACTGGTGGCAAGGACCAGGATATCGGCCGTTTGCACGACATCCTGGGGGCGGTCCGCCGCGTGCACCTCCACTCCGAAGGCGCGTTCGAGGCGGGCGGTCTCGTCCTGCAGCGCAGCGCGGCTCCGTCGGAAGGCCACGATCCGCCGGATGCGGCGGACACT
>JBMFXK010000527.1:0-2028 GCA_049964315.1 Clostridia bacterium
ACCGCCCCGATTGACCCCGCGGCCCTGGGCGGACTGCTTCCCGGACGCCCTGCCGTCTTCGAAGAGTCAGAGCGCTATACGTACTTTCGGCGCACCCACGACGGCCGCCTGGTCTTTGGCGGGCGTGCCTTGAGCGATGGCACGGACGGGCCGGAAGGGGTCGTCCGCTTCCTGCAGAGCCTCATCCCCCAAGCGTCTCGTGTGGACGTGCCCTTCTACTGGACCGGACCGCTGGGCATTACCGGCATGGGTTTGCCCTTCTGGGGCGAGACCGGGGGCGGAACGGTGTACGCGGGAGGCTATAGTGGCCACGGCGGAGCGCTCTCCGTGCACCTCGGGCTCCAGCTGGGCCGGTATCTGGCGACGGGGCGGGAACCCGCATGGCCGCGGATCCCGCCCGTGCCGTTTGGCTTCTCGGACCGGATCGCCCGGGACTTTAAGCGCCCATCCGCCCACCCCAAGCGGTTTGCCATCTTACGGTGAGGGCGGGGTCCCGGTGACGGGCTGGACGTTTATGCGCCCGCACTGCAGGTTGGTGGTGGTGCCCCCGTACGCCTGGATCGTGCCGGCGCTACCCGAGACGGTCACGTAGTGATACGCATTGGGCGGCGTCACCTCAAGCGATGCCGATGTGGGACAGCTGAGATTCCCGTAGCCTGTCTGGGTCGGGTACTGCATCGTGAACCAGGCGTGGCCGCCCGACTGCAGGGTCACAGTTGCCTCCGAAGCCGGGCTGCGGATCACGGTGGTCGGCAGATTCTGCCCGTTTGACGCCACCAGCTGGAATCCGGGGTAGCCGTACAGGGTACAGGGGTTGGCCGCTTCGTTGGTAAACTCGTACGTCCGGATCGCGCTGCCCGCCGCCCCCTGGGACTGCACGAGGCTGACCGAAAGATTTGTGGATAGGCAGCGGCCCGTCCCTGAGACGCTGGAGGACGACGCGACCCCGGAGAATGGGGCGGAAGACGTGCTGGCAGCGCGCTGGGAGGAGCTGGCGGAGGACGGCGGATGAGAACTGGAGGAGCCCGAGCTTCCCGCCTGGGGACTTCCACACCCCGAGAGCGCCAGGACCAACAGGAAACCGGAGACTGACGCCAGCAGGACTCGGGACACCGGGCGCTGCCGTTCGCTTCGCATGAGGACACGCTCCTTCTAATAGGACACGGGGCGGCGGCCGCATGTGGGAGCTTGCTCGCCGGAGACGAGACCTCCCGTACAATGGCAACAGGAAGAACGCCGGGCCCCCCATCCCGGTTACCCGAAGGTCACGGAGGCAAACTGGAAATGAAGACCATTGGTTTGATTGGCGGTCTGAGCTTCGAGTCCACCGTCGAGTACTATCGGCTCATCAACGAGGAGGTGCAGAGGCGGCTCGGCGGAGTGCACTCGAGCCGGATGGTCCTCTACTCCTTTGACTTTGAGGACATCGAGAAGCTGCAGCACGCAGGCCGCTGGGACGAGATGGGAGAGCTCATGGTGATGGCCGGCACGACCCTTCGCGATGCCGGCGCCGACTTCCTCATCATCGGCTCGAACACCATGCACAAGCTGGCGCCCGCTGTCGAAGAGGCGGCCGGCATCCCGGTGCTGCACATCGCCGACGCCACCGGCCGCGCCATCGCCGAGCGCGGACTTCGGCACGTAGGGCTGCTGGGCACATCCTTTACCATGGAGGAACCGTTCCTGAAGGAACGGCTCCAGCAGAGTTTCGCGCTGACCGTCACCGTCCCCGATATCGACGGTCGCCGCGATGTCGACCGCATCATCTACGACGAGCTGGTCGTCGGGGTTATCCGCCCCGAATCCCGCTCCCGCTACCTCGCCGTTATCGACGACCTGCTGCAGGGCGGGTGCGAGGGCGTGATTCTCGGATGCACCGAGATTGGCCTCCTCGTGCAACCGGAGCACGTGAGCGCGCCGGTGTTTGACACGACGCACCTTCACGCCCTGGCGGCTGTGGATGAGGCGTTTCGCTAGCGGTACCTTCGCAGTTAGCAGAGGACGAGGCGGGGACACCAAGCGGGGCGC
>JBMFXK010000528.1:0-2027 GCA_049964315.1 Clostridia bacterium
GTGTCGGGCTCGGAACCATGGCCCCCACGTCCGTGCACGCGAATCCGAAATCGGTCCGAATTGGCCATCATGGTGCCGTGCTTGAGCGCGACCGTGCCCACCGGGTAACCGGACCAGACGTGAAGGCCCAGCACGACGTCCACGCCGTCCAGCACCCCGCGGGCGATAAGGTCGGGTGCGCCGCCCGGCGGCCGTTCCTCTGACGGTTGGAACATGGCCCGCACCCGCCCGGGAAAGTCCCGGCGAGTCAGGAGATTCTGAATGGTTCCCAGCAGGATGGTCATGTGAAGGTCGTGACCACAGGCGTGCATGACGCCCTCGTGACGCGATGAGAAGGGTTCACCCGAGTCTTCGAGCAGAGGCAGCCCGTCCATGTCGGCCCGCAGGGCGACCATCGGCCCCGAACCCCGGCCCTCGATCTCGACCGTCAGCCCGGTCTTTCCGAGACGTTCGGGACTGAGTCCCATGCGGGTCAGTTCCCGCTCGAGATACTCTGCCGTCTCCACCTCTTCAAACGCCAACTCCGGAATCTGGTGGAGATCCCGCCGCCAGGTGATGTACTGCGGATTGATGTCCATCCCGTATCCTCTCCCGCCCCCGAAGAACGACGAGCCCGCCGGATTCCGGCGGGTGTCTTGGTGGTCGTCAATAAATGCGCTTACCCAGTGCCGACGCGATGAGATCGGCAGCCAGGGTCCCGGTTCGGTTATGTTCGTCCAGGATAGGATTAACCTCTACCATGTCGAGTGACGTCATGAGATCAGACTCGGCGACCAGTTCCAAGGCGAGGTGCGCCTCGCGCTCGGTAAGGCCGCCCGAGTAGGGAGTACCCGACCCGGGTGCAAACAGCGGGTCGACAGCGTCAATGTCAAAGGAAATGTGCAGGGCGTCTGTCCCCGCGGTCGCAACCTCGAGCGCTCGGTTCATGACGTCGCGCATGCCGTACTTGTCGATGTCGTACATCGAAAAGACCGTCACCTGCTGCCGGCGCATGAGCTCGGCTTCCTCGGGGTCGAGTGTCCTCGTGCCGACGTACACCAGCCGCTCGGGCCGGGCGAAGACACCCTTGAACGGCGCCAGCAGGCGCTCGTGCCCAAGACCGGTGGCCACGGCCGCCGGCATGCCGTGGATATTGCCTGATGGAGTGGTCTTGTCGGTGTTGAAGTCCCCGTGGGCGTCAAACCAGATGATCCCGGGGTTCTGGTGGACGCGCGTCAGCCCCGCGATGGATCCCATGGCCACCGCATGGTCACCCCCCAGCACGACCGGGATGGTGCTCTCCTGCAGAGCCCGCTCCACGCTCCGTGCCAGCACGCGGGTCACCTTCACGATCTCGGACAGGTACTTCAGATGGGTATGAGGTCCTGGACGGCTCTCCGGAACCGGAACCGGCAGGTTGCCTGCGTCCGTGACCATGTGTCCGACACGGCGCAAACGTTCATGCAGGCCGGCGTACCGAATGGCGCTCGGTCCCATGTCAACTCCGCGCCGGTCGGCACCATAGTCGAGGGGCACTCCGATAATCGTGATGTGCTTGCTGGCCACCAGTCCACCCCGCTGGATATTATACCGTAGCGGCCTGTCCGCTATCGGGAGACGAACTCGTCGGGCGGGGTGGCGTCTAGCCAGCTTGCGGGCCAACGGGCCTTCAGGTACCAGCGTTCGACGCCCACGAAAATGTACCAGGCCAGCTCGTTCTGGTAACGCGGGTCCATAAGAAGCTTCTCTTCGCGGGGGTTGCTGACGAATCCGAGTTCGACATTGACCGCCGGCATGCCGGCTTCGCGCAGCATGTACTGGTTGTAGCGGCGGACGGTGCGGCGCGTGTGCGTGAAGTAGCGCAGCTCGTCGAGCACGTCGTGAGCGAGGAGCTGACTCGGGCCACCGTCCCAGTACAGCACTTCGGGTCCGCGGCCCCCGACTCCGGAATTGCAGTGGATGTCAAGCAGCACGCCGGCGTCACTGGCATGGACAAGCTCCATGCGCTGCTGCATGGGATACCGGCGCTGCGGCGGAAGCTGACTCAT
>JBMFXK010000529.1:0-2023 GCA_049964315.1 Clostridia bacterium
CGGCCCGCTTCGGCAGGCGTGAACTCACACGACCACCAGTCGTCCTGGCCGGGAGAAAGGGGTGATCGGGCAAGAATTCCGCCGTCCGGGCCGCGCCATCGGCACCAGGCACGCAAACGGTCGTGGCCGTCGGCAACCAGACGCGCTCGAACCTGAATGGGGAGTCCCACCTCCCCTTTGGACGGGCGGCGTCCGGCGTCCACGGCCGGCTCGACGTCGACGATCACGACGCGTCGACGGCCTTCGACCGGCATCTCCACCCGCATCCCCCGCTTCCCTTGCGGCAGCCTGTGCCCGGACATTCGCGTTCATCGTATCCCCAGGCCTCAAAGAGTGTCCAGGCGCAACGCAGTGCTTATCCGGTATTATGGGTCAGTGGGTGACGCGCGGTCGCCCGTTCATGTTTTTGGCGGGAGGAAGCGGTCCGTGGATCGTTACGTATGTGTGCACGGCCACTTCTATCAGCCTCCGCGCGAGAATCCCTGGTTGGAGGCTGTCGAGCGGCAGGATTCGGCCTCGCCCTATCACGACTGGAATGTCCGTATTACCGACGAGTGCTACCGTCCCAACGCGCATGCGCGCATCCTGGACGGAGATGGTTACCTCAGGGCGGTCATCAACAACTACGCTCGCATCAGCTTTAACTTCGGGCCGACGCTGCTGGCCTGGCTCGAGTCGGAAGCGCCTGATGTGTACCAGGCGGTGGTGGAGGCGGACCGGGAAAGCCGCATCCGTTTTTCCGGCCATGGGTCGGCCATCGCGCAGGCATACAATCACCTCATCATGCCGCTCGCCAATCACCGGGACCGGCTGACCCAGATCCGCTGGGGACTGGAAGATTTTCGTCACCGCTTCGGGCGTCCGCCCGAGGGATTCTGGCTCCCGGAGACGGCTGTCGACGAGGAGACCCTCCTCCTGTTGGATGCCCAGGGGCTCCGCTTCACGATCCTGAGCCCGTATCAGGCGCGAGCCGTGGGGGCCATCGCGGGAGGAGAGGAGACGGTACTCGACCCTGGCGCGGTGGACCCCCATCGCCCATATCGGGTCAAGGTGGGAGACCGGCTGCTGGACCTGGCGGTGTTCTTCTACGATGGGCCGCTGGCACAGGCCATCGCATTCAACGGCCTGCTGGGTGACGGCGCCGCCCTGGCCAGTGCGCTGGTTGCGGCGGCCGACGGGCCCGGCCCATCGCTTGGCCATGTGGCTACCGATGGTGAAACCTACGGGCACCACCACCGCTACGGAGAGATGGCGCTGTCGTTCGCGCTCGACCGCATCGAACAAGGCTCGGAGGCGGCGCTCACGAACTACGGGGAGTTCCTGGAGCGCTTTCCTCCCACCCACTATGCCCGCATCCGTCCCGACAGCTCGTGGAGCTGCATGCACGGCATTGAACGCTGGCGGGCTGACTGCGGCTGCAACAGCGGCGGGCGTCCGGGATGGGGACAGTCATGGCGGGCACCTTTGCGGGAGGCCCTCGACCGACTCCGAGATGCCCTGGTCCCTCGCTTTGAGTCGATGGCGAGGGACCTTCTGCTGGATCCGTGGGCGGCACGGGATGACTACATCCATGTCATTTTGGACCGTTCCGGACTGTCCCGGGCATCTTTCCTGAACCGCCACCAGCGGCGCCTCTTGACTGGCGCGGAGCGCATCCGCACCTGGAAGCTTCTGGAGCTGCAGCGGCACGCGCTCTTGATGTACACGAGCTGCGGGTTCTTTTTTGACGACGTGTCCGGCATCGAAACGGTCCAGGTGCTGGAATATGCCGGACGGGTCCTGCAGCTGGCGTCCGACCTGTTCGGATGGGAGCCAGACCAGACCTTCTGGAACCTCCTTGACGCCGCGCGCAGCAACCTCGAACGCGAGGGTAACGCACGGCGCATTTTCGACACGCGCGTCCGCCCCGCCATGATCGATCTGGACCGCGCTGCCGCTCACTGGGCGGTCTCGCTGGTCACCGAAAGCGAGCCCGGTGACGGTGAGGAGCTCTATTGTTTCCGGGTCCTGGATGAAGAGCATG
>JBMFXK010000530.1:0-2021 GCA_049964315.1 Clostridia bacterium
GGGTGATGACAGAGCCCGAGTACCTCTTAAAGACGATGCCAGGCCTGAAGTCGCTGACCCCCACCGAAGACGGCGTGTATGACGCGGTGCTGGAAATCGGGGTGGCGGCCGTGCGCGGACGCTATCAGGGCACCATGCGGATGGTGGAGAGCGAGCCGCCCCACCGATACCGCCTGCAGATGGAGGGCAAGGGTCCCGGCACCTTCGTGAAATTGGATCTGGGCGTCAGCCTGGATGAGGCGGAAGAGGGCAAGACGGCCGTACAGTACCGGGGCGACGCGCAGGTCGGGGGCACGCTGGCCGGTGTGGGACAGCGGATGATTGCCGGGGTGGCCGGGATGATCATGGGCCAGTTCTTAAAGGCTGTCGACCGGGAGGCGCGAGCCCTGGCCGGAGCCTGAAGCGCCGGGAGGTTGGCATGCGATCGCATCTGAACGAAGCGCGCGAGATGATGGCCGAAGTGGAAGCGGCCTGGGCTCGCGGTGTGGGCGCGGCCCTGTGTGAAGTCGTGACGGTGACCGGGTCCGCCTACCGCCGTCCGGGCGCTCTGATGATGATGGCGGCGGACGGCGTCATGCATGGCACGGTGTCGGGCGGATGCCTGGAGGGTGACATCTTCGTGCGCTCCGAGGACCTGATGGCAACCGGCGGTGCCGACCTCATCGACTACGACCTGGACGAGGACGACATGTGGTCGCTCGGGCTGGGCTGCAAGGGTCGCATCAAGGTCTGGGTGCGGGCGCTCACGCCCGATTCGCCGGAGACCGCCTTTATCCGGGCGGCGCTGGTGGAAGGAGGCGTGATCGTCACCCGGATTCCCGACGGGATGCCGCAGGGGTGGACGCCGGCCGAGGGCGAACCGCAGGGACCCCAGCGGGAACTGATCCAGGCGGTTTGGAACGGGGCCGAGCCCATTTTGCGGGACGGCCTGTATGTGCGTGCCTGGCGCCCGCCGCACCGGCTCATTATCGCCGGAGCCGGACACGATGCGGAGCCGGTGGCGCAGCTGGCTCGTGAGGCCGATTTTGAGGTGGCGGTGCTGGATGCCCGCCCCGCCTTCAACGACGAGAAGCGGTTTCCAGGCGTGGAACACTGGATCATGGAGCCGGAAGAGCTGACGCTTGGTGCGCATCCGGAGGCCGAGGGGGCGTTCTGGGTGGTGATGAACCACCACAAGGAGCGTGACCGCAGGACGCTGGAGGTCATCGCCCGGCTGCGCCCGCAGTGGGTGGGCGCGCTGGGTCCCTGGCAGCGCACGGCCGAGATTACCGAGGCGATGGATCCGGCGTTTCGCAGCGCAGTCCATGGTCCGCTCGGCCTGGACATCGGGGCGGATACGCCGCAGGAAGTGGCCATCAGCATCGTCGGGGAGCTGATGGCGGCAAGCCGCCGCCGCAGCGGCGGCAGCCTGAACCGGAAAGAATCCCTGCATGGGTGACGCGTGGAGGCGGTAATCCTGGCCGCCGGTCTGTCGCGGAGGATGGGACGCGAGAAGCTCCTGATGCCGGTGGCGGGCCGGTCGGTCCTGGAACGCACCCTGGCGGGGGTAAAGAGAGCGTGCCCGGATCTCCAGGCATCGCTCGTTGTGCCGGCCGACGGTCCGGTCCGCGATCTGGCGGGACAACTTGGCACCTGCTGGCACGAGAACGCCGGTGCCGAGGAGGGCATCGCGTCGTCACTCCGGGTTGCGGTGACGGCGGCCGGTTCACCGCCCCTCCTGATCTTTCTGGGCGACCAACCGATGGTGTCCACGGCCGGCGTCCATGCCGTCCGGGCGGCGTATGCCGCGGCTCCGGACCTGGCGATGGCAGCCCCGTGGTACCGGGGCGAGCCCGGTCACCCGGTCCTGGTCGCCGAGCGGCTGTTCCCGGCGCTCTTGGAACTCAGGGGGGATCGCGGCGCCCGAAGCCTTTGGTCTAAGCTTTCGCACGACCTGGTCCGACGCGTCGACGTCGATGAGGACCCGCCGCCGGATCTTGATACGCCGGATGATTACGAGTGGTGGGTGTCCACCTGGAGGG
>JBMFXK010000531.1:0-2015 GCA_049964315.1 Clostridia bacterium
CTGGGGCGTGGCCACAGGCTGGACAGTGGTGCTCCCGATCGGCGTGGTAGCAGGGGCGACGGTCGAAGCGGTGGACGACGCCAGCGGCCTCGGCGGCGACGGTGCCAGGGTCCTCGGTTGAGGCGGCGCCACAGGTGCAGGGTGTCTGCTCAGAACGCTGACTCGCGACGGCAGAGAGATCGGATTCAGCCGCAGCGAGGAGAGCGTCCAGGCGCTCAATGAGGGGGGCGAGTAACGGCACGTCGGTTGGTGCGGTCGGCACCACATCGAATGAGCGCCGGAAAGCGCGGATGGCTGCGGAAAGGTCGTCCGGAACGGTAATCGTGACAGGCATAGTGCTCCGATCAGGGCGGATAACACGAGAACGGCTTTACGCATGGGGTCTCCTCTGGGCTCTCGCTTACTGGTGGACCCCGCATCGCATTCAGGCCAGCAGCCGCCTGCCGGGAAGGGCAGGACGGCCTCGCTCTCGCATCTGGTGTGCGCGGGTGCGTCCAGGGGTGGTTAGGTGCGTTAGACGGCTCCGATCAGTGAGGCGAGAACCGCACGGGCCAAGGGCGGTGGGACTGCATTGCCGATCTGCTCGGCCCGCTTGGAACGGTTTCCTTGGAAGGGGTAGCCCGCATCGAAGCCCTGGATGATGGCGAGTTCGGTGAGGCTGACCCGCACCACCCGTCCGCTTGCGTCGCCCATGACCGTCGTTGCCGGCCGGCCGCAGACCCACTTGCATCCCCCATTGTCGAAAGCAGCGAGGATCGTCGGCGCTGGCTCGTCGAGTGTCCGGGTCGTGGCATTCTTCTGGGGGCCGGCCCGGAGTGCCCACTGGCCCGGCGCACCGGTAGCGGTCGGTGCTGGCCGGTCGAGCGTGATCGTTTGCGTGCTCCCGTCTGGCCCCTGACCTCGGCGGGTGTGTAGGACGAGGTTCCTGTCCCACCCCAGCGCATCGGCCATGCTCACCCACGGCCGGAGCCCGTCGAATCCGCCTGGGTACCTCGAGTGGGTCGGGTCCGCTGGCATCGGTTGGCGATCTCGGTGAGCCATGAGGATCGCCCGACGCCTGGTTTGTGGTACCCCGTAGTCGGCAGAGTTGAGGATGCCTGCCCACCAGCGGTAGCCCAGCGCCTCCCAGGACCGCCCGAACGCTCTCCAGTACGGGAGAACTGGTGGCACCTGCTCGCAGGCAATCCAGCGGGGCCGGATGGCATCGACCCACGCCGGGACGGTGAAGATGAGCGCCCCCGACTCCCCGTCGATCCCAGCCCGCCTCCCTGCCGTCGAGAAGTCGGTGCAGGGCGGCGAGGCGATCAGCCCTTCCGCTCCAGCGAAGGGCGAAGGCGGATAGTGGGCCACGTCGGCGCGGATCGTGAGGTGGCCCGCTGCCGCACGGGTCTGGCACGCCGCCGCATCCAGTTCGAGGCCGACCGGGCGCAGCCCGAGGTCGCCCCCACCGACGTCCCAGCCGCCTGGGCCGGCGAAGAGGTCAACGATCACTGCGCCTGCCGGATGCGTTCGCAGATCATGCGGATAGCGGCCTCGTGCCAGTGGTCCGGTGCTCGATGCTGGTGAGCGCAGTCGATGAGCGACCGGTCGTCGTCGGTGAGGACCACGACGGTGGTGCGGGGCTGGTCTTGGCGTTCATGGGCGCTCACCGGACGCCCTCCAGTTGGTCTGCCAGCAGGTCCAGCCCATCCACCCAGCCCTCGTGGTATGAGCAGAGGGAGGCCCCGTGGCAGTATGAGCACGCCAGCACGGTGTCCCGCACGCGCTTGATCGCCTCGATGATGTCCGCGTCTGGACACTGGGCAACGGCCCGGAGGCCGACCACTATGTCATCCAACCCCACCTCGTCTTCGATGTCCGTTGCCCACTGGAGCAGGTCGGCTACGGGAACTGCCGCGAGATGGGTCACGTCTCCTCCTCGAATCCGTCGCACCGGCACGGCGCCCACTCCCCGTCGCCGACCTCCACCTCACCGCGGCAGTAGTCCTGTGGGCCATCGAGCGCTGCAATGCTCC
>JBMFXK010000532.1:0-2015 GCA_049964315.1 Clostridia bacterium
GTTCCTCTGACAATCCCACGCCAAGAGGGAGCGCTCCACGTGCCCGGATACGAAGGACGCGAGGTCCGGTCCGCTAAGTGATCGCGCGCGTGATGGTGTTGCTGTGCCCTGTGAGGTATGCCCATCCGGTTTGGGTGTTGATGATGGCCCGCCATTGGAAGGTGTAGCCGGCGTCGGCGGGGAGGATCGGCATGTGTACCTGGAATGCGCCGTGGGTGTTCGTGTGGGTGGTGCCCCAGTTGGTCCAGCCACGGAAGCCTTTGACGCCGTATTGGATCATGATGAGCGCGCCGTCGCTGGGGATGTAGCCGCCGTCGAGGTGGCCTTCCAGCAGGAGGTCGTGGCCGGGTTTGAGGGTGCCGGTGATCTGGATGGTCGCTTTGCCTTTGACGTGTTCTGCGATGTTGGTTTGCGCGCCGCGGGTGAGGGTGCTGCCGTTGTAGATCGCCAGGATGGTGCGGCTTGCGCCGGCGGGCACGTGGAAGCGGTAGCGGCCGTCGCGGCCTGTGCGGGTCACGCCGAGCCGGGTGATGGCGTGGCGGCCGAGGACGTGCTGGTCGATGGTGATCAGCGCCCCCGCCATCGGGTGGTCGTGGTTCTTAGCGTCCAGGAGCCGGCCGGTGAGGGTCGCGGCCTGCCCGTAGGCGAGCGTCAGAAACGCCGTCCTGTCCGCCTTGGCGCCCGGGCGGCCGCCGGTGCACTTGCTGTCTCTGCGCCCGTCTGCGCGTGCGGGTTTGCACGACGCCGCAACCGCCGAGGTTCGGCGGCCGTGGTGCGTATGCCGGCCGGTGGTGGCGCTGGCGATGTTCGCGGCGGGGTTGATGGCTTGCTGTTGGCTACCGTTGGCGGTCTCACCGCCGGCGGTGAGCGTCGCCTGGAGGGAGCTCATCGCGCGTAGCGGCAATGTGAGCGTTTCGGTGCCGCCAGCCTGGTTTGTGATGATCTGGCCGCTGTTACCGGCGGCGTCGGTGGGGTAGGCGATGAACGTGTAGGTGCCTTTGGGCATGGTGCTGTCGTTGAACTGCGCATCCCATGTGTCCGGTTCTGCGGGGTTGCGGGTTGCCATCACCTTGTAGACCGGTCCGCCGTTCTGCTGGGCGCTGACCTGCACGGTCGCGGTTCCTGATCCTTGTGGCCCGTCTGTGATGTGCAGCTGAACGACGTCTGGTGCGGGCCAGGATGAGCGGGGGGCGAAGTACCCGGTCGGGGCTTGGTTGTCGATCTCAAACTCGTAGCTGCCGAGCGGGTAGGTGTTGCCGGCGGTGTCTTTGGCGGCGCACGCGAGGTTCCCGCCGGGTGGCTGGACGGTCACGCTGATCTGCTCGCCACCGTTCCCGTAGGCGTTCTGGGTGTTTGCGGGGTAGGTTCCCCCGCCGGCGGCTTGTGAGGCGCCGGTGCAGGTGATCTGGCTGATCGCCGCCCCACCGGCGGTGTTGATCGCGGTGATCGTGACGCTCTGCGCGGCCTGATACCACGTTGTTTGCGAGGGCCCGTCGCTGTAGGGGTCAGCGCCGTTGTCGATCGCCGGGGAGCTTCCATAGCGCGTCAGGTCCGCGGCTGCGGGCGTGAGCGCCGCGTTGTCGACGTTGACGGTCTCGCTGGCCGCCTGCCCCGTCGCTCCGGCCGCATCGCTCGCCTGGCAGGCGACCACATCCGCGCCGTTTGTGGTCAGCGCAAACGAGCTTGTGTACCCGTCCGCGGAGTCGACGCGCAACACGATTGAGGGGCCGGCGTTTACGGTGCACGCGATCTTCGTGATCCCGGACAGCACGCCGCCCTGCTCACCGCCGGTCACGACCACCGTCGGGGTTCCTGAGAGCCAGACGGGTGCGGGCTCGGCACCGCTGAAGCTGACGGTCGGCTGACGGGCATCGACCCACACCGCGTAGGTTGCCTGTCCGGTGACGTTCGTGTTCGACGTCGCTACGCACTTCAACGCGTGCTGGCCGTCGCCTGAGACAAGGAGTTGGTCGGCACCGGCGCCCTGGAGCGGCACCTCGACGCCGTCCAGATAG
>JBMFXK010000533.1:0-2010 GCA_049964315.1 Clostridia bacterium
CATGTCGAGATGAGGCTGACCGTTAGCCTCCTCGACGGTTAGGGCAGCAGGACAATCCAGGGGCGCTGCGCGATCACGGCCCTCCGAAGGGAGGCGGGATCGATGGCGCAGGAGGGGTTGTCCATGAAGAAGGTTCGGGAGGTGTTGCGGCTCCGATTCGGCATGGGGATGAGCGCGCGCAAGGTGGCCTCGGCGTGCGGCGTTGCTCGAAGCACGGTGGGCGAGTACGAGCGGCGGGCGCTGGCGGCGGGGCTGAGTTGGCCGTTGCCCCAGGGGATGGACGACGGGACGTTGGAGGATCTGTTGACGGGGTCAACACGCCAGCCGGCGCCCGCGGGTCGGGGCATGCCGGACGGCGCCGAGTTGAAGTATGAACTGAGCCAGCCGAACGTCACCTTGATGGGGATCTGGGAGCAGTACCGGCAGAAGAACCCAGACGGGTACCAGTACTCCCAGTTTTGTGAGCATGCGCGCCGGTCGCTGCGCCGGTTGGGCGTGGTGATGCGCCAGGAGCATCGCGCCGGTGAGAAGGCGTTCGTGGACTGGGCCGGTGACAAGCTGCCTATTGTGGACGCCGATACCGGTGAGGTGCGGCCAGCCAGCCTGTTCGTGGCGGTGCTGGGCTGCAGCAACTTCACGTTTGCGGAATTGTTTCCGAACGAGCAAAGCCCAAGCTGGATCCGGGGCCACGTCCACGCGTACGAGTATTTCAAGGGTGTGCCGGCGATCACCGTTCCAGATAACACCAAGACGGCGGTGCGGGGACCCGACCGGTATGAGCCGGAGCTGAACCTGCGTATTTCGGTCATGCCGATCGGGTATTTCGGTGATGCCGATCACCGCGGGGCGGGTCGCGGCGCCGGTGTCTGGAACGGTACGCGGTGATCGGCATGGGGTCAAGGGGGCGGGTCTTCAAGCGCCTTTTTGGCGGGTGGCGTGTGGGTCGCACGTGTGACGGCGGGCGTGTTCGGGGTCCGGTGGTGCGAAGCAGCGTTCGTCGCCGTGGGTGTGGGCATGTGGGCAACGCGCAGCGTTGTCCAAGCGGCTGTGGGCAACGGGGACAACGCTTCCCGGCGTTGTCCCCGTTGCCCATGGACGCGGCATGTCCACGCCCTCCGGACGTCGGCCGGATCCCGTCTTCCGCCCGCGCTGCCTGCCTTCTCGGCTGACCTTGCGCGGCCGGCCGCCCCGTCGGCTTGCGGCGCTGAGTCGTCATGGGTTCATGGGTGGAGCGCCCCGGCCCGATCGCCCCACAGGATCATCGGGTCAGAGTCTCCCAACTTGGGGTGGTTTGGCGCGTGGCCGCCCGTTCGGCTTGGCGCTGCTCCGCCTGCTGGTAGTTCGTGAGGGCACGCGCAGCGAAGTCCCGGTCGTGAGGGCGCAGGGATTCGTCGGTGCTGGCCTCCTGCAGTAGCAGCTGCGCCCGGGCCAGGAGCCAGCGGGCCCTGCTGACACGCTGGCCTGCGCGGGCGCGGAGCACTTCGAACATGGCGTTGAGCAGACTGGACTCGTAGTAGCGCAAAGGGACGGTCCAACTCACGTCGCGATCGCCGCCGCGTCTTCCGCTCGCCATTTTGCGTCTGGCCCCCTATGTCGACATGGTATGGCGACATACGCCTCGGGATCAAAATCCTGCGAGGAACGCTTTCGATCGGCTGCGCGGCCGCCAACGTCGGGACTCCCGCCACGATGGCCCTGGCAGGAGCCCCTGGGGCGACCGTAATCAACGTTGGGTGGCCTCTGGTGCGCCGATCTTGTCCGCCCTGAGCTTGCGCATCGACTCGCCCCGCAGTTCGATGCGGTGCGCACCATGCACCAACCGGTCGAGGATGGCGTCCGCGATGGTCGGATCCCCGATCCGCCCATGCCACTCCGTGACCGGGATCTGTGTGACGATGAGCGTGGACCCGCTGGCGTTGCGGTCCTCGAGGATGTCCAGCATCGCCTGCGCCTGGGCGGCGCCAAGTGGCGTCAAACCCCAGTCGTCGAGGATCAGCAATTGTGCCTTGG
>JBMFXK010000534.1:0-1033 GCA_049964315.1 Clostridia bacterium
CCTGGGCCTGTCGGAGGCGGAGCGGCCGGCGGTGGTCACCGTGGATCGGGATGAGCAGTGGCACGGCGCACTGGAGCGGCTTCAGGATCGGGCGGAGTGGGACCGGCTGGCCCACCTCGCCCCTGCATCTATATCGCTCTGGGGTGAAGCGCAGGCGGCGCGTCTCAAAACGCTTGCGGACCGAGCTTTCTCGACAACGTCCACCAATGTTCGATAGAGTCAGGGAGGCGGAGGCGACAAGGTCCTCCGTTTTGACTTGAAACGACCGGCGCCTGCGCCTTTGAAACACGGGTGATCGCGTGTGACTGAGGTCGTCGTGCTCGTGATCCTGCTGGGCGTGGCAGGTGGCCTCGTCGTACTCCTCCGTCCCCTTGCCGCCCCCGGCGTTTTGGTCGCGGAGTCCATCATCGTCGAAATCGTCCATGCCTCGTCACCCAGCGCCCTTCAGTACATTCCCTGGCTGGTGTCCGGTCTGGCCGTACTTGTCGTGGCCTGGCGCCGGACCCCCCGCGATGCCCCGGCCCACAGCGCGGGCATGGGGCTTTTTGCCCTCGCCTACGGGATCTGGGCCGTGGTGGTGTGTCTGGTTCACTGGCCATCTGACCGGACCTATCTAGTCGGCATCCCGTTTGTCCTCCTGGTGGTGTTCTGGGGGGTACCGCGGATGGTCAGTGTGCGGGAGGCGTCCTATCCGTTCCTCCAGCTGTTGGCCGTCACGGCGGTGTCCGGGAGTGTGCTGGCGCTGGCCGCCGGACTCGCCGCCCTAACCCGGCATGTGGGCTATGTGGTCCCGGTCGGGCATCACCACCTGCTGGCGTGGCAATGGCCGTTCGCGAACAAGAACACCCTCGGGTTCCTGGAGGCATGGGCCGTGCCGTCGGCGGCGGCGCTGGCCGTGATGAGTCCCGGGCCGGGCCGGGCCCTGTGGTGGATCCCGGCGATGCTGGCGGTGCTGGGCCTGGGATTCAGTTACGCGCGCACGGCCTGGATCGCCGCCGTGGCGGGAATCCTGATCCTGGCCATTGGCCGCTGG
>JBMFXK010000534.1:1043-1995 GCA_049964315.1 Clostridia bacterium
AGGGGCCTTCTGGGCGTCATTGCGGTGGGGCTGGTGGGAGCGGCCGTCGTGATCAAGAAGACGGGACTCCATAAGCTTGAGGCCCTCTGGGGTCATGGACTGTCGGGTCGCGGCGGCCTGTGGCACGCCGCCCTTATCGTGACCCGCCACCATCCCCTGTTCGGCGTGGGGCCGGGCAATTCCCCGGCTGCGCTGGCTCCTTACGTACAGATCGCCTACCGGGGGCTGACTCCTCATGACGCCATCCTGGAAACACTGGTCGAGCTTGGCGTTCCCGGTCTCGCACTGCTGGTAGGCCTCGTCTTGCTGGCGCTGCGTGTGGCGGTGATTCGCGCACCCGACTGGCAGCAGGGCTGGGCCTGGCTCGCCCTGCTCGGAGCAGGCGTAACCGAGATGCTGGCCGAATCCGCGTTTCTGGGCGGCATATCGTTTGAAGATTTCCTGTTCACGGCTCTCCTGGCGGCCGTCGTGATCTGGCGGGGACCGGGAATCGGGCGCGACAGGAGGCGGAGGGCGGGCCGATGAGGGTGCTGGTGACAGGGGGAGCAGGCTATATCGGGTCCGCGGTCACTGCGATACTGACCCGTCACGGGTACGATCCGGTCCGTTTCGACGTGGCGCCGGACCCTGCGCCCGAGCTGGGGCCGTTCGTGACGGCCGATGTCTGTGACGTCGACGCGGTGGTCCGTGCCATGCGCGACCACGCCATTGCGGCCGTCGTGCACCTGGCGGGCTACATCGCGGTGGGGGAATCGGTCGCGGAACCGCTCCGGTACTGGGACAACAACGTCCGCGGAGCGCTGTCGCTGCTGGAAGCCATGCGCATGACGGGCGTCCGCCGCATCGTGTTCTCGTCAAGTGCAGCGGTCTATGGGGATCCGGTCGAGATCCCGATCCCGGAGACGCACCCCATCGCCCCAGCCAGCCCCTACGGCCGCACCAAGTGGGTCGT
>JBMFXK010000535.1:0-1994 GCA_049964315.1 Clostridia bacterium
TTGTGGGGAGGGATGATGTTGCACCGCATCGGTTGAGGGGGAGAAGACATGGCAGGTGGCTATCGAACCGAACGCGACTCGATGGGGGAGATGCAGGTCCCTGAGGACGCGTATTACGGCGCCCAGACCCAGCGGGCGGTTTTGAACTTTCCCATCAGCGGCATTCGCTTTTCGCGGCCGTTCATCCGCGCGATGGGGCTCATCAAGCAGGCGGCGGCCGAGGTCAACATGGATCTCGGACAGCTCGACCCGAAGGTCGGGACCGCCATCGTCCAGGCTTCCGCCGAGGTGGCGGAGGGAAAGTTTGACGGGCAGTTCGTCCTGGACATCTTTCAGACCGGGTCCGGCACATCGACCAACATGAACGCCAATGAGGTCATCGCGCACCGGGCGCGCGAGCTTCTGGGCGAGCCCGCCACCTCCCAGGTCGTGCACCCAAATGACCATGTCAACATGGGCCAGTCGAGCAACGACGCCATTCCCACCGCCATTCACGTGGCCGCGCTGGACCTCGTCGAGCACGACTTGCTGCCGTCGCTGCGGGTGCTGGAGCAGGGCCTGGCGGCTAAGGCGCAGCAGTTTGACGACGTCATCAAGATCGGACGCACGCATCTTCAGGATGCCACGCCCATCCGCCTCGGCCAGGAGTTCAGCGGCTACGCCAGCCAGATTGCGCATGGCATCCGCCGGGTGGAACGTTCGGCAGAGGACCTGCGCGAGCTTGCTATCGGCGGCACTGCGGTCGGAACCGGCATCAATACCCACCCCGAGTTCGGGGCGCGGATGGCGGAGCGTCTCTCCAAGCTGACCGGCGTCTCGTTTCATGAGGCTGCAAACCACTTTGAGGCGCAGGCGGCCAAAGATGCGGCGGTTGACATGAGCGGGAGCTTGAAGACGGTCGCGGTGAGCTTCTTCAAGATTGCCCAGGACATCCGCCTGCTCGGATCCGGGCCTCGCTGCGGCATCGGCGAGCTCATCATTCCCGCGACCCAGCCCGGTTCCAGCATCATGCCGGGCAAGGTCAATCCAGTCATCTGCGAGTCGGTCATGATGGTGTGCGCGCAGGTGTTTGGCAACGATGTCGTCGTCACGACGGCCGGCCAGCACGGAAACTTCGAGCTCAACGTGATGATGCCGGTGCTGACGCACAATCTGCTGCAGTCCATCGAACTGCTGGCCGCCTCGGCGCGGAACTTCGAAGAGAAGCTGCTGCGCGACCTGGATGCGGATCGGGAACACGCCGCAGGCCTCGTCGAGCAGAGCCTGGCGATGGTGACGGCGCTGGCGCCTGTCATCGGCTATGACCGTGCGGCGGAGATTGCCAAGCACTCTTTTGAGACCCGGCGGACCGTCCGGGAGTTGGTGCTGGAGGAAAATGTGCTGCCTGCCGAGGAAGTGGAGCGGCTGTTGGACCCATGGAGCCAGACTGAGCCCGGTCGCGGCTAGGGCGCAAGCAGTCAAGGGGCGGGCCGTGAACAGCGGCCCGCTTTCGTGTTACAGCGGGGAGCCGGTAATGGCGAGGCGGTGACCGGTGGGCGCCACCAGCAGGTGAACCGGCGCGCCACTTATCACACGCGTCTCCAGCCTGCGTCCGCCTTGGGATTCAAACGCGTCCACCACCTGGGCCAGGCTGGAGGTGTAGTAGAGGGGGTAGGCATCTCGCGCGCGGTGACTGTCCGCTTCCACCTGGACGAACACCCGGGTGCCCTCGCCGTCCAGCACGGCAGAGTCTGACGTCAGCCTCAGCACCCGGAATCCCAGGCTCCTCCAAGTGAGCAGCGCGGCGCCCAGATCATCCGTCAGGATGACGAGGCCCATGTGCCGGGGATGCTCAGCCATTCACGATGGCCACGTCCCAGGAGTCGAGGCGTGCGACGACGGCCCGGGTGATCTGGCTCGGGGTGGAAGAGCCGGCCGTGACGGCCACGTGGTGGATGTCGCGGAACCACTCCGGCTTCAGGTCGTCGGCGGTCTCCACCCGGTAGGCTGGCTTG
>JBMFXK010000536.1:0-1982 GCA_049964315.1 Clostridia bacterium
GCCCTGGCACACGCCTCCCCCGACAGACGGTACGATCCGGTCACCCTGGAACGCGCGGCCCCAGCCGTAACCGTTGGCGGCCGTATAGGGGCCGACCTTGGCGTAATAACTGAACACCTGGCCCGGTCTGAGGATGGTCCCGTTGACGCGCGCGGCGGTCATCTCGATGTTGACCGCCTGCGTGGCGCTCGCATGGTAGTAATTGGTGGTGACGGAAGCCCACTTGTACGGCAGGCTGACGGGGGGACCACCGGCCACCGCCTCCACCACCGGCGCACGTTCAGTTTGGACTGCCTGCAGGACATGGGGCACCGGCGTCCCCGGAAACAGTGCGAGCCACAATGACAGGAGCCACCACTTCATGTCCATCGCCTCCGCACGTGTAGCCTCCACTACTCGAGGCGGGGCTATGAAACAGGCGGGCCGGCGTCGCCGGCCCGCGAGCGGGGCTAAGTCTTCAGCTGCTGTTCTGCCAGCTTGAGCGCTTCCTTCACCAACATGCCGCACTGACGGGCGGGAACACCGCCCCAACCCTCCTTGCGCACGATGTCGTCCACGCCCAGCCGCTCACCCAGCTTTAACTTGGTGTCTTCGCTCAGGATCTTGCCCAGGGCGTTCACCTCCCCAAACCGTAGCATGGCCGTGGGATTGGTCGGCAATGACCGCCGAATGATGGGAAATCCACCGGTAAAACCGATACCGCCACAGCACCCGCGTCACAAAGTACCGGGTCTCCCCGTACGGGATCCGCGCGATGCTTTGCTCAGGGCCAATGTCTCCGTCCCGCTCCCACTGCTTGACCACCGCGGGTCCGCCATTGTACGCGGCCAGCGCCATCAGCAGGTTGCCGTGAAAGTCTCGCTGCAGGTATCGGAGGTACCAGGCACCGATCAAGACGTTCGTTGCGGGCGACTCCACAGGCCCTGCAATGCGGCTCTGGCTTTCGACCCAGACCCCGGTGCTGGGCTCGATCTGCATGAGCCCCACCGCGCCTCGCCGGGATATGGCCGCCGGATTGAAGTGACTTTCCGACTCGATCACGGCCGTCAGCAGCCAGGGGTTTACGTGCATGATCTGGGCGGCATGCCAGACAATCTGGCGCTCCGCCGCATGATGGTTGAAGGCGTATGGGTACACGACGTTCCAGGCTATCAGCGCTGCGCCCGCCAGCAGGACCACAAAGGCGAGAATCCACTTCATCGCAATAGCTCGCGCACGGCCTCCTTCACCTGGTGCACCAGATCGTCGACGCTCCCCGTGTTATCTAATACGCGGCTGGCGTAGCCCAATTTGTCCGTCAGATCCCATTGACTGCGCAGGCGCCGTTCGGCCTCCTCCCGCCCCAGGCCGTTGCGGGCCATGAGCCGCTGCAGCTGCTGCTCGCGTGTCGCCCAGACGACCAGGACCTCGTCCACCAGGCGGTGGAGACCATTCTCGACAAGAAGCGGGACATCCACCACCACGCAGGGGCGGCCCGCGTTTTCGAGCTCGCGCACTTCCCGCCACATTTCCTGCCGCACCAAAGGGTGCAGGGTGGCGTTGACCCGCGCGCGCAGGTCGGAGTCGGAGAACAGCCAGCGCCCCATCCGCACCCGGTCCAGGCTCCCATCCGCGCGCAGCACCGGGTAGCCACAGAGCCGGAACAAGGCACGCCACCCTCGATTGCCGGTTTCCTCGAGACGATGCACGATCTGGTCCGCATCCACCACGGAAATGCCTGACTCACGGAGCAGCCGGCTCACGGTGCTCTTGCCGCTGGCGATTCCTCCGGTCAGGCCAACGAGCTTCACAGACGCCTCCGTCTCATTTGGCTCCGGCCGCGAAGACGTTCCAGACAAGAGTCCCGTCCGGTCCTACACTCGCATGCCGGGCCTGGGACGACAACAGCCAAAAGCTCCCATAGGGCATGATCCGAATGGCCGTCCACTGGGAGACGGCGGCGGGCAGCGGATTGCCCGGCCACGTTTCCAGGAGAACGGCAG
>JBMFXK010000537.1:0-1979 GCA_049964315.1 Clostridia bacterium
CTCGACCATCTCCTCGAAGCGATCCATCGTGACCGCCTCGCTGCCGAAGCGATCGTCACCACCGACCCGCTCTTTCGCCTGCCGATATTGTCCCATATGCTGTTGAATTTGTACCGGTTGCGGCCAGTATAGACCATCGTTTAGGAGATGGTCAAGGGCATCGGGGGTGATGGCCACTCAAAGGCCATCGATTCGCGCATGAAGATCGGTAATGTGATGATCACTACGGCCAGTGAGACGATTTAGGGTACAACCATGACACCAATGGTCCTCCATTGGCGTTTCCAGCGAGGGCACGACGGTTACGCGGCGTGCGCCTTGATCAGAGGGAGCACTGCACGGTCCAGCGCCGTAGCGACCTCAGCCACCTCTGCAGCGCTCAGACGTGTGCGGAACGCCCCCTGCGCCGCCTTCAGGCCTACAGCTACCCAGCGTAGCGCCTGATCCCCGCTCTGCCAGTTCGTCACACGCCTGGCTGTACGCCCAACCGTGCTGAACGCCGACTCGATCGTGTTCGTCGTCAAGAGCTTACGCCTGAGGGTGTGCCCCAGACCCAGTCGCGCCACCGCCAACGTCTCTTCGAGTCCCTCCCGCAGGCTCGCCGCGGCCTCTTGGTAGCCGGCGGCCGCCAGTTGCCAGGCGAGGGTCCTGAGCTCCTGCTCCGCAGCCGCCGCCTCGCTCTGGCGCCACGCCTTGGTCACCACCCGCTTGGCCTCCGCCCATTGCTCCTGGGGCAGTTTGGCTTCCAGGTTGCGCCATTTATGCGCTGCGCACCGCTGCACCACGGCCCATCGCCCCATCGTCTCCTCGATCGCCTTCAGAATCCCCTTGCCGCCATCCACCACCACAAGCCGCGCCACGTCCCGCCTCAGCCCGCGCGCATACAGCTGCTCGATCAGGTCGCCGCACACCACGTGGTTCTCCGTGCTGCCCAGAACAAGGCCCAGCACCTCCTTCTCCCCGTCGTCGCGCACCCCCACCGCCGCCACGACGCGGTAGCCCCCGTACACCACCGCGTCGAAGTACAAGATCCGGTACGCCCCGCCCGTAAGCGGCCGCGTCCGCATCTCCCGCACCACCTCGGCGCTCGCCTCGACGTAGATCCGGTTCACGCTCGAACTCGAGTTCCCGAACACCGAGCGGCCCGGCGCCACGGCCCCCACCAGCGCCTTCGACATCGGCCCAAGGCCGCGCTGGCTCACGCCCCCGACGGCGGCTGCCATCACCGCTCGGCGCATCGCCTCATCGTTCGCCTGCGCCTGCTCCCAAAGAGAGAGCGACACCTCGCCGCCTTGGCCCTTGAGGCGCACCCTGGGCCGCGAGATCGTCACCCGCCTCCCAAGCACCCGCACCGACGTCCGGGTATGGCCATAGCGCACCGCCTCGCGCTCGGGATCGTGGCGGCCCTTGGGCCCGCACAGTGCGGTTGCCTCCAGCTCCGCACCCGCCTCCAGGCCGCGCAGGCCCACCTCCTGGACGAACGCTTCCAGCCCCAGGCGGATCAGTTCCTGGAGCATCTCCGCGCTGGCCACCTTCGCGGCGAGTTTCGCCTCTTGCACGTCCTCGTGCCGTTGCCGGCGGTGGTCCGCGCGCGAGGGCTTGTCCGCGCGGGCAGGGAGGGTGTAGGCTTCACCTCGGGTAGACAATCTCTGTTCCTCCTTGAGGGCGCTCGTGCGAGGGGCGCCCTTTGCGTTTGGCTCTTTGTCGCTCAGGCCGCCCGGCCGGGACGGCCGAGGGCGCGCTCGAGGGCGGTAAGCGCCTCGTAGCCCAGAATCCGGCGCGTGCGACGCTCGAACAGTTCGCTACCCGCGGCGAGGGGATCCTCCTCGCCGCCGTCGGTCTGACGACCCAGGCGCACGGCCTCGGCCACGGCGGTGCGCAGCGTCGCCACCGACGCAAGCGAGGTCGAAAGCACCGGATCGGGGCAGAGGGAGGGCACGACCAGGACGCCCTCGATCCCCTCACGAACGGCCTGCGCA
>JBMFXK010000538.1:0-1976 GCA_049964315.1 Clostridia bacterium
CCAGGTCAATGCCGATCGCCCCCCACTCCCGGCCCGCGACCAAGAGGTTGGCCGCCACCGCCGTTTTGCCCACGTTGGCTTTGCCGGAGACGACGGCCACGACCTGGGCGTAACGGGTCACGATCTGCGGCGTCGCCGGTGTCGTTGGGGACGCCGGGGCGGGGGGCCGGAGGGCTATCCGGGGCGCGACGGGCTCCTGGAAGCCCTCGGGCATCCAGGCCGCAATGTCCGCCCAACTCCGGGTCTCCGTCATGGCGGCCACCAAGTCCGGCACCTGGAGGTCGTTGCCGCCCACCATGTTGTACATGCCGTACTGGGCCGCCACCCGCACCAGCGCCCGGGCCTCGTCGTCGATGTCGCCCAAGAGCCACACAAAGCGCGTGGGAGGCGCGGCCCGCCGCCAGGCGCCCAACAGGGTCTCCAGCGGCTGACCCCCTTGAACGGCGGCCAGATAGCGCGTCACGACCAACACATCGGGCTGCTCCGTCGCGAGAGTGCTTTCAACGGCATCAGGAACCGCCACGGCTTGGAGAATGCGGAAGTCCGGGGCGAGCACGTCCCGCAGCGCGTCGTTCAGGTGCCCCACCGCCAGAACGACCGACGGCTGCTGGCGGCGGAGCGAGAGGGAGATCACTCCATCAGAAGACATAGCCTTTCGTCCTTTCCATCTGGGCGGGGGGTTAGTCCCCCGCCGCACTCACCGCCGGCGGCGCCGCCGCCATCGTCCGCTCCCGCCCCGGGACCTCGTGAGCGGTACGCCGCGCGCGAGGGCCTGGCGATCCGTCACCATATCCCGGTTGGCCGTGAAACCACCCTTCCTGCGCGAAGGCTTCCACCTCATCGGGCCGGGTGGTGATGAAGCGATAGAGCGTGTCGGGGGCCAGCACGTGCACAAAGGCCCGCGCGTCGCCCGCAATCAGGATCCCGTGACCAGGCTGGGCGCTTTGGACCGCCCGCACCTCGGCATCCGTCAGCCCGTACTCGCGTTGCAGCAAGCGCAGGTCCGACCCTTTGTCGTTCCGGAGCAGGACCGTGACGGTGGTATTGGTGAGGCACACGCGGGCCTGCTCCTGACCCGCCACCGTCATGCCCGTCTCGGGATCGCCCAAGAGGTCCGTGATGCCCTGCGTGATGAGGCCGATGCGCCCCCCTTGCTTCGCCGCCATGCGGTACAGCTGCGCGACGAACACGGCCGTGTCCTTGCGCTGGAACATGATGTGGGCCTCGTCCACGACCACCAAGGTGCGCCGCCCGCTCTGCGCGAGCCGGCCCCGCACAAACTCGGTGATCATGGCATAGGCCACCGTCTGCACGTATTCATCGGCGACGCCCTGCACCAGGCCGTAGACGTTGAAGACCACGCAGGACCGCCCCATGTCCACCGTGGTCGGTCCATTGAACATCGGGAAGGTGCCGGTGAGGAACGGCCGCACCCGCAGCGCCAACCCGGCTAAGCCGGGCGTCGCGGCCACCGCGTCTAACGCGTCCTGAAGCGTCGGCGACCGACGGGCGCGGGGTTTGGCGGAGAGTTCGTGCCGATCCACCACACTCGCCCAATCGTCCTGGAACCCGAACCGCGTATAGAGCGTGGTCAGGACCGGCGCCAAGAGCGCCCGTTCCTCTTGCGGCATGTCCCCCTGGGGATAGGCCATGAGCCCGAACAGCGCCGTGAGGAAGGCCACTTTGGCGCTGACGGGGCGCGCCCATTCGTCGTCCATCTGGTCGATGCGGTCTGGCAGGAGAATCTCGCACGGGTTGATCCGGTCGGAGGCGCCCGCGGCGAACCGGGCATACGTCCCGCCCATCAGGCCGGTCCAGCGTTCGTAGTCGATGGGCGGCGACGGGTCGAGGATGATGACATCCTCGTCGCCGCGGAGGAGGGCTTGGGTCGTGAGGACCTTGATGAGAAAGCTCTTGCCGGACTGCGTCTTGGCGACGACCACCATGTGGCCGGGCCGCGTCCGCCGCGGGTCCAA
>JBMFXK010000539.1:0-1971 GCA_049964315.1 Clostridia bacterium
CAGGGGTTCCGCTCCTGCATGGGGCTGGTCTCCCTCACCCGCAAATACCCGGCCGAACGCTTGGAGGCGGCCTGCCGACGCGCCTTGGAGATCGGCAGCCCCAGTTATCGCACGGTGAAGGCCATGTTGAGTTCTGGGCTCGACCAGGCCCCGGTCCTGCCGGCACCGGAGGCCCCCCCGCAACCCCACCACGACAACGTCCGTGGCCCTGCCTACTTCGACGAGGAGGCAGAGTGATGCTGACCGCACAGACGCTCCAGAAGCTCCACGATCTAGCAGCCTGTGTGGGATGAGGTTTGGAGAGGACGGCGCGGCAAGCGCGGGGGCCCGTGGCCGAGTGCGGGGTATGCGCCTTGGCGGAGAGCGGTGCGATGTGGGCGGGAAGTGGGCGGTCGGACAGGGGCCGAGGGGCAGGAGAGGCGATGCCTCAGCCCATCTGTGCGCCTGCCCGCCACAGCTTCAGGACGTTGTGCACGGCGCATTCAAATCGCCAGGAGGCCCTCACCGCCTTCAGCCCACGCAAGAGGAACTGTTGGAGACCACGGCCGGACTTGATCTGCCCGAACACCGGCTCCACCGATTGCTGCCTCAGGCGGTAACGGGCACGGCCGTTGCGGGTGCGCAGCTTGCGCCGCATCCGGCCCTTCGGGTCCAGGTTCCGAGGGATCCGCCCGCGCGGGGGCGACTGGCGACGCCACTCGTCGTGCCGGATCCGGTCAGGCGGGATGAACGGGTCGATCTCCATGTCCTGCAGCGTCTGCACGTGGTCGGCACTGAAGTAGCCGGCGTCAGCGGAGACCTCGGCCGGTACCCACCCCGTGTTGGCCACGACCTGCTTGACCAAGGTGATCAGGTGAGGGCAGTCCGCCGCCATGTTCGTCAGTTCGGCTCCTACGATCACCTGCGTCGCCGCGTCGACCGCCGCCTGCGCGTTGTAGCACTGCTCGAAGGTCTTGGCCCCGGTCAGCATGATCCGCGACTGCGGATCGGTGAAGTTGTACTGGACCTTTTCGTGCGGCCGAATCGATCTCGTCGCCGCTGGCGCCACGGCGGGCGACGGGGACGGCGGCGTCTCCTTCTCCGCCGGGCGCACCGGCTCGGATGGCGACTCGGCTTCCCGTACCGGCAGCATCAGCGGCCGCGCTCCGGCGCCCGTATCGGCCCGCAGCGCGCTGTCCGTCGCTTCCTCTGGATGCACCGGCTCCGGACCATCAGGCGTGGCTGCCGCGCGCTCGGCCTTGGCCAGTTTGACCTCGCCCCGCCTCGCCGCCTCCTCCAACGCCGCCATCGCCCGCTCGATCACCGCTCGCCGCTTGGCGGCGTTGGCCAAGTCCGCCGGCAACTCGTCGCCGCGGCGCCCACCCAGCTTCCGGTCTTCTGCCTCATCCTCCGCCACGGCCGTGCGCAGGTGGCGCCCAATCTCTTCCCGCAGGCGCACGGACTCCTTCTGCATGTGCCCATAACTCATCGCGGTGTGCTTGCTCGCATTGGCCTTGATCTTCGTGCCATCGATCGCCACGTGCCCGAGCTTCACCAGGCCGGCGAGCTTGGCCAGCAGCACGGTCTGCACGAACAGCTCGCCCAACGCCTCCAGGTGCCGCTTCCGGAAGTGGGCGATCGTCCAGTGGTCCGGCTGCTGGTTGCAGGCCAACACACGCATCGGCACGCTCTCGTGCAGCAGCCGCTCGATCCGCCGCGAGCTCCGTACGCCGCGCGCGTATGCGAAGAACAGGATGCGCACCATGAGCTTGGGGTCGTACGGCGGATTGCCGCCAGCCTCCGCATAGGCCCCCGTGATGGCGCTCATGTCCAGCCGGTCGACCGCCTCGCGGATGAAGTGGATCTCGTGGTCGGCCGGTACCCACTCGGCCAGAGACGGCGGGAGCAGCATCAGCTCCGCCTCATGCCGGTACGCCCTGAACTCCTTCATGCGACCGCCCGTTCTCCATCCGTGGCCCGTCCCCTCCCCCC
>JBMFXK010000540.1:0-1962 GCA_049964315.1 Clostridia bacterium
TCGTTCCCCCTGTTACTGCATAGCTAGGCCGCCGTCCACGACCAGAACCTGGCCGGTGACGTATTCGGCTTGAACCAGATACCACACTGCCTCGGCAATCTCCTCTGGGCGGCCCATCCTCCCCAACGGAATATGTTCGAGGAGGGCCTCTCCCGCCCGATCACTGACCGTGCGGGACAATTCGGTGTCGATGAGTCCCGGCGCCACCGCATTCACCGTGATGCCCCGCGAGGCCACCTCGCGTGCCAAGGCACGCGTGAGGCCGATGAGGCCGGCTTTCGCCGCCGCATAGTTGGCCTGGCCCGCATTGCCCACAATTCCGGCCACCGAGGCGATGTTGACGATACGGCCGTAGCGCTGCCGCACCATCCCGCGCAGTGCTGCCTTGGTGCAGTGAAAAGCTCCGGAGAGGTCTGTTGCCAGCACCTCGTCCCACTCTTCCCGCTTCATGCGCAGCATAAGATTGTCGCGAGTGATGCCCGCGTTGTTGACGAGGACATGAAGCTCGCCGAAGTGGTCGGTGACTTCGTGCACCAGGCGTTCGGCCTCGTGGGCATCGCCAACGTCCGCTGCGAAGGCGCGTGCCTCCCCACCCGCCGAACGGATGAGATCCACCACCGCACCCGCGCTGGCCTCATCCCGACGATAGTTCACCGCTACCTTGAGACCACCTTGGCCAAGGAACTGGGCGATTGCGCGTCCGATGCCCCGGGAGGCGCCAGTCACCAGCGCCACGCGTTGGTTGCCGATCATCGTGAGCCTCCTCGGCCGGGCTGTGACCGCAAATGCGTCATGATTATAGCCTCTCGACTTTTACCAGTTCAAGCGCGGCCGGGAAGCCGTCCGGCTTGTCCACCGACACCACCTGGGCGGACCGGTGAATCTTCTTGACCAGAGCCTGCAGGCTTCGTCCGGGACCCATCTCCAGGAAGCGAGTCACCCCGCTGTTCAGCAGGGCATGCACCGCGTGCTCGAACAGGACCGGATGGGATACCTGGCGCACCAGGCGGGGCAGCGCCTCCCCGCCGGTGGTGACCCAGTGGCCGTCCACGTTCGCGATCACCGGAAACCGGGCCTGCCCCCAGTGCGCACGCGAAAGCGCCTCTTCGAGCTGGGCCTCTGCCGGCTTCAGGAGCCGGCTGTGAAACGGCGCCGAGACGGGCAGCCGCACCACCCGGGCGCCGGCGCTGCGGGCCAACTCTTCGACCGCCTCGAGCGCCGCGATGTGGCCGGAGACCACGACCTGGCCGGGTGCATTGTAGTTGGCCGGTTCTACCCACCCCTGCTCGCGCACCTGCTCGCACAGTCCCTCCACCGTAGCGGCATTGAGGCCCAAAAGGGCCGTCATGCCCGCCTCTCCGTCGGGCACCGCCTCCTGCATCGCGCGGCCCCGCACCTGCGCGATGCGGACCGCATCCGCGAACGGCAGCAGTTCCGCGGCCACCAGCGCGGAGTACTCCCCCAGCGACAGCCCGAGACCGGCACGCGGCAGGTCCGTCAGGCCCAGGGCGCGCCACACCGCCACGCTGACGGCGAGGATGGCCGGCTGCTGAATCTCGGTCAGACGCAGCTTGCCTTCGGCATCGTCCCACATCAGCGACGACAGCGGGAAGCCGAGAGCGTCGTCCGCCTCCGCAAACACGTCCCGTGCCTCTGCCGAGGCGTCGTGCAGCTCCCGCCCCATGCCCACGAATTGCGAGCCCTGACCGGGAAACAGTGCTGCCCACGTCATGCCGTCACGCTCCTCCGCCCTGGGGCCGGTTCGTCCGGCCATGGCGCCAAACCTCCAGATCGCGGCCGGCCAGAGGCAGCACGACGAGCCCGAACGCGCCCGGCCCCGCGTGAACCCCGATGACGGGCCCGATGGTGCCGTCACGCCACTCCTCCACCGCCAGGTTGCGGCCCACGCGATCTCGTACCTCTTCGATCAGGGCCGGGTCAACTCCGGGGCTTGTGGGCAGG
>JBMFXK010000541.1:0-1959 GCA_049964315.1 Clostridia bacterium
CAGGGCGTCAAGCCCCGGTTTTACCACGTCCAGCGGTGACAACGCTACGTGGAGCCGAGACAAGACTTCCTTCACGCGGTACACCGTCGTCCACGTTCGGTACCGGTGGTGCTGGGTGACGACTTCGACGGGGACGGCTCGCCGGATAACCAGTGGCTCGGTTGGCGAGGCGAGCAGCCCAAGGCTCAGAGCGTCGTGTCGGTTCACCCGCACCCCGGCCTGCCGCAGTGCGGAACGCCAGGATGCATCCCAGGTCCAGAAATGCTTTCGGACCACTCCCTGGGGACTGACCAGGGTTAGCTGAGCGGAATGGATGCGGCTTGAGACCAGTCCCACTGCGGCGACTGCGGTTGCGGCCCAGATCCAACGCCAATCCGGGCGGCGCCGCGTCGGCCTATGGGTCACACATCAGGCCCCTTTCGGCTTCCGTCTCGATCCGCTATGTATTGCCAGATACTACCAGCTCATCCCTTCTGGGGTCGGCGCTCGATCTCCTCCTGCGCTAACGATGTCCAACCGCCTAAAAAGCCGCTTAGTATTCGACAGCAGGTCGGAAAATACCTTCTTGGGATCCTCGCCTTTCTGCAAGGCCACCATTTCGGCAGTATACACCACCCACAAAGGGCGGTTTTTCTGCCCGCGGTGCGGGTGGGGCGCCATATAAGGCGCGTCGGTCTCCACCAGCAGACGGTTCGACGGGATCTTCTTGACCTGTTCGCGCAGGGCTGCCCCGTTCTTGAATGTCACCGGGCCCGCGATGGAAATGAAGAACCCGAAGTCCAACAGCGCCCCCAGGAACGCGTCGCTGCCGGAGAAACAATGCAGGACACCCTGGTGATGGTCCACGTCCTTGAGGATCGACAGGGTGTCCTCTTCCGCTTCGCGACTGTGCACACTGACCGGCAGACCCTTCTCCTTCGCCCACTGCAGCTGACGGGCGAATGCCTCGCGCTGAACCTGGCGCGGGGAAAGATCCCGGTAATAGTCGAGGCCGATTTCCCCCACACCGACCACTCGGGCATCGGTCATGAGGGCCAGGAGCCGGGAACGAACGTCCTCAGACAGCGCTTCCGCGGCGTCATGAGGGTGTACGCCCACCGCCGCGGCAGCTCCCTGGTAGCGGTGGGCGAGGTTCACGGCATCTTCCGAAGAGGCCAGCGTGTATCCCGGAACGATGACGGCAATACCAGCCTCCGCCGCCTGTTGATATAGTTCGTCCCGGTCCCCGTCAAAGGCCGGGTCCTGCAGGTGGCAGTGCGAATCGTACAGGAGGGTGACGCGCGGCATCAGGTCACCCGGCTTCCCGATTGCACATCACTCCAGGGTCCGACAATGGCGAGGCGGCCGCTGGCGTCCGATGCGGCCAGGATCATGCCTTCCGAGCGGATGCCGCGGATTGTCGCCGGCTTCAGGTTGGTAACCACCACGACAGACTTCCCAACCAGGTCTGCAGGCGCGTAGTGCTGGGCGATCCCGGATACGACGGTGCGGCTTTCACTCCCAAGCTCCAGGGTGAGGCGCAGCAGCCGGTCGGCGTTTTCAACCCGTGTGCACGCCTGCACCCGCGCCACCCGCAGATCCCACCGGCGGAAGTCATCAATGGAGAGAAGTTCCGGCTCGGGCTCTGCTCGCTCCTCGGCGGGGGGCTCTCCTCCCTGCTCTGTCTCCTCGATCCGACGAAAGAGCGGTTCCCCGACCTGCACCGCACTCCCGGCGGCCAGACCGCCCCAGGCTACGTCCGCCCACACCACCGGCTCGTCGCCAAGGCCCAGCGCGTGCCGCATCCGACTTGGCGCCTCGACCAGGAAGGGCGTCAGCAGCACCGAAATTACCCGGAGCACCTCGGCGAGGTTGTAGAGCACGTCGTCCAATAGCTCGCGGGTGGCCGGGTCCCGGTGCAGGGCCCACGGCTGCCGCTCCTCGATATAACGATTGGCTTCACGCACCAGTCCCTGAACA
>JBMFXK010000542.1:0-1954 GCA_049964315.1 Clostridia bacterium
CCAGGATAGACGTGCCGGTCGTAGGTGAGCTCGAAGACCCCCAGGAACGGGCCGCCGATCTCGCTGCAGTCCTCCACGCTCAGGCCAAGGACCACGTTGAAGACGAGCTGCGGATTGACGACAATGTCCGGGTGCCCATGGGCCTTGGCGTAGACCCGATTGTAGTAAAGTGGGTTGAACGAAAGCGTCAGCGTCGAGAACAGGACAGTGTCCGCCTCGGTGATGGTTCGCCCCCAGTGATGTTCGAACGTCTGTCCGACACTGAAATCTTCGAACAACCGGCCTTTCGGCCATAACACGGCACGGGCTCTGGGATCGTCTGCCATCGGAAGTTTCCTCTTCTTCTGTGTGCGACGATCCCGTCGCCGCTGCAATCGGCTCTGCCGCTCCAGCTGCAGACATTACACCTGCAATGCCATCCGTCGACCAGGCGGGTGCGGTTCGCCGCCTGGGCGATCCCGGCCAGGTTGAAGAGCACCCGGCAGGCCTCGATCATCACCCAGAGATGGGTCGGTCCGGCCAGCAGGGCGTCACAGACCTCGACGTCGCGGGCGCGATATCACATATGCAATCACCCCGGAGGGGCGAGCTCCCCTATCATCGTTGGGCGGCGCGTCCCGGCGCGAGGCCAGGGGCCGCCCGCGTCCTGGCGGGCAGCCAAGGACAAGGATCAGGAGATGCCGATGTCGACGCTGGAGCCCACTGCCATCCTTGCCGCCGGACTGACCGCAGACCTCGCCGAGCGCGCCGTACGCCTGCGCTATGAGGAACTGACGACGTCGGTCCGGACGTTGGCGCGCCAATGCCTGCTGGACTGGCTTGGCGTCAGCCTGGGGGCACGTCGGGAACCCCTGGTGGAGATGCTGACTGCCACCGAGCTCGACCAGGGTGGAGCGTCGCAGGCGGCGGTGATCGGCCGCCAGGAGCGGCTCAGCGTCCAGCAGGCCGCCCTGATCAACGGGGCCATGGGCCACGCGCTCGACTACGATGACGTTGCCTCGGGCGTCGGCCATCCCACCGCTCCGGTCGCGCCCGCGGTGCTGGCGCTGGGGGAGCACCTGGGGACATCCGGCGCAGCCGCGCTCACCGCCTTCGTCACCGGCTACGAGACCGAAGCCCGGGTGGCGCGCTTCATGGGCCCATCCCATTATGATCGCGGCTGGCATTCCACGGCGACTTTCGGAGCCTTCGGTGCGGCGGCGGCCGCGGCCCATCTGTTAGGCCTCAACCCGCTTCAGACCCGCCACGCCTTCGGAATCGCTGGCACCCAGGCGGCGGGCCTCAAGAGCATGTTCGGGACCATGTGCAAGCCGCTGCACGCCGGCCTCGCGGCGCAGGCCGGCGTGCGCGCCGCCCTGCTGGCCGCCCGCGGTTTCTCCAGCAACACCGAGGTGCTGGAAACCCCGCAGGGGTTCGGCGACACCCAATCGGAGCAGACCAATCCCGCTGCAGCTCTCGCGCCACCGACCCACGGGTTCCACATCCTGGCAAACCTCTTCAAGTACCACGCTGCCTGCTACCTGACGCACTCGACCATCGAGGCGATCCGGTCGTTGCGGCTGTTGAGGCCCGACGCCGCCCAAGAGGTCGCTGCGATCCGCATCGCCGTCGCCCCGACCCACCTGAAGGTCTGCGACATCCCGCGCGCACGCACCGGGCTAGAGTGCAAGTTCTCCATCCGCACACTGGCCGGCCTCACCCTGCTGGGCGAGGACACCTCGGACGAGGCCCTCTACAGCGATGCGACGGCCGCCCGCGCCGTCGTGGCCGCCCTCGGCGAGAAACGCGACGGCGCTAAGCAAGCGTTGGAAACGCTGGAAGGAGTGGACAAAGTGGTTCCCATCCTCGCGCCGTACAAGATGGCGAGCAGCGAAGTGAAGAAGGAGCCAACCGTCGTCGAGACGCGCGGCCTGCGCGTCGGCGGAGGAGAGATCGGCGTCATCGCGGGACCGTG
>JBMFXK010000543.1:0-1949 GCA_049964315.1 Clostridia bacterium
GACTTCAGGCGCGGGGACCCGGACACGGGACTGTTCTGGGTGCACCTGGCGGTCCAGCACTTCTGGAATTCGTGGGTCGCGTTCCACGGAGTGGAGCTTGGTTATGTCTGTGAGGTGGCGGCCATGCTGGCGCGCCATCTGGGAGACGCCAGCCTCGCCCGGCGCCTTGGCGAGCGCGCCCTTATCCGCTACGGGCAGGCCAGCCTCTGGCGCGAGTGGCGCGGGCTTTCCGCCCTGATGGAGGAGTGGAGCTCGGAGGTGGCATCGGTCACGTCGAGCGTGGGTGACACCGCTCCGCTGCGCACCTTCCTGAGCCTGATCGATTTCATGGCGGCGCAGGACCTGGTCGAGAGAGATGCCTCCATGCGGTCGGACCTGCGGATTCAGGTCGTCGAGGCCATGATGGAGGAGGGAGATGCTGGGCCGCCGGCCGATGAATTTGTCTGGGTCAGCCGGCTGGCGGATGTCGGCTTAAGCGCCATGGAACCGGATCTGGTGAGCCGCCCCGACCGCTCTCCCGCCGCGTGGCAGCGCTATGTGCAGCATCCCGAGCTGAGTCTGAGGCTGCTTAGCGATGTGGATCTGTCGGCAGGCGTTCGAGAAGGCATCCGTGACCATCACGAGACGTGGGGCGGGACGGGCTTCCCGACGGGGAAGAGTGGAGCCGACATTCACCCATGGGCTCGCTATTTCCTTGTATCGGACATCTTTGCCCGGGGCCTGACGCGGGGCCTGTCCCACACGGACGCGTCTCAGGCGGTCCGCTCCGCAGAACACGACCGGACCCTTGACCCCGAGCTTGGAGCCCGGTTCCAAGATACCGTGGGCTCCCTCGTCGACCACGGGCTGGTGCATTTACTGTAGGATATCTGTCGACCGTCCCCGCATCGGGGATCCGCTGGGGATCTGCGGCCTCAAGCGGGCTTAAATCTCGAAGCGCGACAACTAAAGCGGCCAACCCCTCACCGGGGGTTGGCCTTCGGCCCTACCATGGAGGCCTGCTGCGCGCGCTCGTGCGGTGCCTGGCACGAGAGTCCACCAGCCCGCAGAGGAGGACCTCCCGCAGCAGGCGGGCGTCGGACGCAGCCACCGGGGCTCAGGGCAGGTGCTGCATCGTGTTGCCGGAATTGTTGAGGGTGTTCGACACCGTGTGCCCGAAGAAAGTCAGGCCGACCAGTGCGGCAATCGCCACCAGGATGAGGATAAGTCCGTACTCGACGATGGCCTGCCCACTCCGGTCCAGTAACCTTTGGCGTACCTGCGTTATGATGCGCCGGACGGAGGCGTTCACACTTTCGCCGACCTTTCGAGACCGCGTTGGGAGCACACTACGACAAGGTATCCTAAAGTCCTGTCCACGGGGGGCTGTTTTTGGTGGGCGAGCGTCCCGATCCACGTATCAAACCGGGTGTCTTTCGACAGGCGAGCAGGCGCCCTGCCGTGCCCGTCGCCAACCGCGGGAGGTCCGTCCGGCAGGACTCGAAGGCGCTGGCGGGCCCGGTGCAGGCGGGTCTTCACCGCATCGCGGCGTATAGAGAGGATGGCGGCGGTTCCGTAGTCGCTCCCGACACCGGTTCGTAAGGATGCGATAGAGGAGCGGTATGACAGCGTGTGCGCACCATGACGTTCGACATGGCGTCACAGTCCCAGGAACGCTTGAACGCTTCTTCGCCCACATCTTCCGCGTCCTCGCGCTGAGCCAGGGTCGCGTAGGCAGATCGGAGCGCCCGACGCGCGTTCTCGCCAACGAAAGTGGTCAAGACGCGTCATCGGTGCCATCTTCTTTGCCAGGGTCATAGCGTTCCGCCTCCGCGTTCTATGCCATCGTCACCTCACCAGAGCCTGCGGAGCATGGGCAGGTCCGATCCGGGTCATCTTCGGTGCCCCTGGGGCCTATTCCGGCACCCATGTCAGATGATGGGGACGCGCTAACGGGAGTGGGGCAGGAC
>JBMFXK010000544.1:0-1943 GCA_049964315.1 Clostridia bacterium
CCGAGCTGATCGCCATGGCCGCGGTGGAAGCCGCGGAACGGGCCCTGGGATACACCCCCCGGGACGTGAGTCGGGACCGCGTGGGGTACGACATCGAATCCGGAAGGTCGGGCCACCCGCTACGGTTTCTGGAGGTCAAAGGACGCCAGACCGGCGCCGAGACGGTGACCGTGACCGCGAACGAACTCCGGACGGCGTTAAACCGGCCGGAGCAGTTCATTCTGGCCCTGGTCGAGGTGGCGGAAACGGGCCCGGTGGTGCGGTACGTACGCCAGCCGTTCGCACAGGCCCCCGACTTTGGCGTCGACAGTGTCAACTACCGGTGGCGGGATCTCTGGCAGCGCGGCACGGAACCGGTCTGAGGGGCGCTATCCATTAGTGAAGGAGTCAGACTTGGTGGAATCCTACAAGCGTAAGCTCATTGAAGTCGCCTTGCCTCTCGACGCCATCAACGAGGCGTCCCGGCGGGAAAAGTCGATCCGGCATGGTCACCCGAGTACGCTGCACTTGTGGTGGTCCCGAAAGCCCCTGGCCACGGCGCGCGCCGTGCTGTTTGCCCAGTTGGTGGACGATCCCTCCGCTCATCCTGATCGTTTTCCCACGGAGGCGGCCCAGATGGCGGAGCGCGACCGGTTGTTTGGCATAGTGAGGGAACTCGTGGTCTGGGAGAACTCGGGCAATTCCTCTGTCCTGCACGCTGCCCGGGACGCCATCCGTGACAGCGTCGGTGACACGCTTCCTCCGGTCTTGGATCCGTTCTGTGGTGGGGGGAGCATTCCGTTGGAAGCCCAGCGTCTGGGGTTGGAAGCCCGGGCGGGTGACCTCAACCCCGTGGCGGTCCTCATCACCAAGGCCCTGATCGAGATCCCGCCGCGCTTTCGCGGCCGGGGTCCCGTGCACCCACGCCAGCGGGGGATGAAGCTGACCGCGTCCTGGAAGGGCGCTGCGGGCCTCGCCGAGGACATTCGCTACTACGGCGCGTGGATGCGGGAGCAGGCGTGGAATCGCATTGGGCACCTTTATCCCCGCGTGGACCTACCCGCCGAGTACGGGTCCGGCCCCGCATCGGTGATCGCGTGGCTCTGGGCCCGCACGGTGGCGAGTCCGAACCCTGCATTGGGCGGCGCCCACGTGCCCCTGGTAAATTCATTTGCCGTATCGACGCGCCAACGGCACGAGGCGTGGGTCGAGCCCGTGGTTGACCACTCAAGGGGCACCTACCAGTTTGTCGTGCATGCCGGCAAATCTAGCCAACCCGACACGGGAACCAAGATGGGCCGCGGTGCCAGATTCCGATGCCTAGTATCTGGTGTGCCTATTCCGGAGTCGTATGTAAAGGCAGAAGCGCGGGCGGGCAGGCTGGGTTGCCGGCTGCTTGCTGTAGTAGCACAGGCGCCGAAAGGTCGGGTCTATCTGAGCCCGACGGGCGCCGCCGAGCGTGCAGCCAGAATTGACCCGCCGATAGTGTCAGGCCTGGACCAGCACCTCGCAGACGACCCCCGAAGCATCTGGTGCGTTGGGTACGGCCTGACTACCTTCGCCGATTTGTTTACGGCCCGGCAGCTGACCGCGCTGACCACATTTAGCGACCTCATCGCCGACGCGCGGGCCAAGGTTCTCCAGGACGCTCAGGCGGCGGGCCTGGCCGACGATGGCCTGCGCCTGGTCGATGGAGGGTCAGGGGCGACGGCTTATGCCGATGGGGTGGCTACATATCTCGCGCTAGCCGTCGACCGATTAGCGGACTACAACTCTACCATCTGCAGCTGGACCATTCAGCGAGAAACCGTTCGCAACACCTTCACCCGTCAAGCCCTTCCCATGACCTGGGACTTCGCCGAAGCTAATCCCTTCAGTGAAGCGACGGGAAACTGGGAGGGAGCCGTCGAATGGGTCGCGAAAGTCGTCGAGGCGACGCCGGCCGACGGCCGTGCCGTTGCGGT
>JBMFXK010000545.1:0-1943 GCA_049964315.1 Clostridia bacterium
AGTGTATCGGATCCGGCCATACTCGTCACTATCTTGGAATCGATCTACTAGTCCGCACGAGGGCTGGTCAAGGGGAGTCGGTCCCTGCCGGCACGGAGCCGGAACCGTCACGGAGGCAGGCGTCCAGAACGCTGTGCCGATGCGGGCGCCTACCGGCGGGTCTAGCGGCACACGACATGGCTCGTGGCCTCCGCCATCGGCCGGAGAGCGGAATCGGGATAGGGAAACACGGCACTGACGTTAATCTCGCACAGCGCGAAGTGCTCCGGTCCCCCGGGCGGCCGTTCCCAGAGAAAGTCCGCATCCCAGATCACCGGCAGGTCGTGCGCTTTGAGGCCGACCCGCCGCAGCAAGGTGGGCACCCATTCCCCCTCCATCCGCTTCCGAAACGGCTGAAACTCTGGCAGGTCGGGCGGATGGTAGAGGCGCGGTGGCGCGGGGGGCGGCGCGTCTCCTACGGGAACCGGCATCAGGGCCGTAATGTACTGGTGCCCGAATCCCACGACACGGTCCCGCGTGAGGTAGCAGCGCACCATGCCATCCCCCATCGGTGTGTAGTACGGCAATAGAGTCCAGTTCCGTGGTGTAAAAGAGAGCAAGCAAGTGCGGGTCCTGGCAGAAACTGTCTAGACAACGCACATCCCGCTCGGTTTCCTGGGAGTTAGCGGACCACCAGGAAGGAGCCGAACGGGATGCGTAGAGAGAGTGTCGCATTCGGGGATGTGCTGCGCAAGGCGGGGATCGACCAGGCGGAGTTTGTGCGGGCCGCGTTGGAGGAGTGCCTGCAGACGCTCATGGACGTCGATGTGAGTGAGCGGATTGGCGCGGACCGCTAGGCCCGTACGGAGACCCGGACCACCCAGCGCAATGGGCAGCGCGCCCGCGACTGGGAGACCCGGGTCGGCACCGTGCACCTCCAGATCCCCAAGCTCCGGCAGGGGAGCTATTTCCCCGAGTTTCTGGAACCCCGCCGACGGAGTGAGCAGGCGTTGACCGCCGTCATTCAAGAAGCCTACGTGCTGGGGGTGAGCACCCGGAAGGTCGACGCGTTGATCCGGGCCCTGGGGATGACCGGGATCCGCAAGTCGGCGGTCTCGGCGCTGTGTCAGGGCTTGGATGAGGGGGTGACCGCTTTTCGGACCCGCCCCCTGACGGCCGCGTATCCCTACGTGTGGCTCGATGCCAAGTACCTCAAGGTCCGGGAGGGCGACCGGGTGCTCGGCATGGCCCGGATCGTCGCCACCGGCGTGAACGCGGAGGGCGACCGGGAGGTGCTGGGCTGTGACGTCGACCTGAGTGAAGAGGCGGCCTTCTGGACCGCCTTTCTCCGCGACCTCAAGGCCCGCGGCCTCCACGGGGTGCCACTCGTCATCAGCGACGCCCAGACGGGCCTGCAGCAGGCGATTCGGACGGTGTTGCAGGGGGCCAGTTGGCAGCGGTGTCGGGTGCACTTCCTCCGCAACTGTCTGGCCCATGTCCCCAAGTCCGCGCAAGCGCTGACCGCGACCCTGGTGCGGACGATCTTCGTCCAGCCGGACCGCGCCGCGGCCCAGGCCCAGCTCACCACCGTCGTCACGACGTTGGTCGAGCGGTATCCGCAGGCGGCGGTGGTCCTCCAGGACGCCGCGGAGGACATTCTGGCCTACATGACCTTTCCCCCGGAGCACTGGCGGCAGATCTATTCCACCAACCCCTGGGAGCGGCTGAACCGGGAGATCGGGCGCCGCACGGACGTGGTGGGGATCTTCCCGAACCGGCTGGCGGCCCTACGCTGGGTCGGCGCCGTACTGATGGAGCCAAGTGACGAGTGGATCGCGGCCCCCCGCCGTTACTTCAGCCAGGAGTCGATGGCCAAACTCCGGCCCCCGGCCCTCCCGGAGACGCCGCCCCTCGCCGAGCCGGGCAGCCGGGTCGGTTAATGCGAGGGTATTAATCGATGCCGC
>JBMFXK010000546.1:0-1938 GCA_049964315.1 Clostridia bacterium
GGCCGCGCCGTTCTAAAATCCTGATGCCCGCGGGCGGGACGTGCGGAAGCTAAGCAACATTGTAGGAACGGGCTCGACAGAATCCGCCAAACGGGTCTGCTAGTCCCGGCCCCATCCCGCAAAACAAAAAACCGCCCGCATCGTGAATGACCAAAACTCGACGCCCCCGGAGGGAGTGCCGATCTCGGTTGCAGTCACGCGCGAGGCGCGTCGGTGAAGGAATCGGAACCGAAACCTATGCTATGCAGGGACTGTGAAGGATTCTCGGTAAAGATTCGACAGCGAGTGGACAATTCCTGCTCGCACGCGACAAAACCTGCGGTGGGGCAACAAACACAAAACGCCTGCCGGTATCCTTACCGGAGGCGTCATCCGAAAAAAGCGTAGACGAAACCAAACCCTGGGCCACCCGCGCCACTCCGCGGAGCTCCCCGGCCTGCGCCACTCCGCAGGACCGTCGAGTACCGGCCGCTGCACGCACCGCTCCTCGATGGGGGCATTATATCACACCGGGTGGAGAGGCCCCGGGGCCGCCGACGCCGCGGACAGACCTGCTCGATGGGCATCAGCGGACGCAAGAGTACGCGATAGGAGGGATGGACAGACCAGCGGAGACAGGGGTAAACCACGGCGGCGAGAAAATGCGGACGGAGCAACGCTTGGCGGTCGGGTCGGGCGGTTGCGTCCGCCCCCGTTCGTTTTTATGGTGGCGCATCATGGTTGCGTCCGGGTCAAACCGCCCCATGAGCAAGAACAAGCAAAACCCCGCCGACAAGGCGGGGCTTCGGTTTCCGGTCTCGGTGCCAAAACTGGTGCGCCCGAAGGGACTCGAACCCCTGATTCAGGCTCCGGAGGCCTGCGTGATGTCCACTTCACCACGGGCGCGCTCGCGTATTCTAGCATCGGAGCCTGTGAACTTCAAGGCGACCCCCAACGCTCACCGGGTTTGCCCATGTGAAACGGAGGCGCATGTGGAATGCATGACGACCCGTCGCCCGACCAGCATTACTATTCGGTCCGAGACGGCATCATCGATCGCATTGACGCCTACCTGGTGGAAACTGGCGTCGATCCTCAACACGTTAGGCCGCGCGATTTGTTTGGCGTTGACCAGATTCATGGATTTGGTCTGTCCGCAACGCACGATCATCTGGCGCGCATTCAGATAACGCCGGACATGAACGTGCTCGACATCGGGTCAGGCCTGGGCGGCGGCGCCCGGGTGATCGCCATGGAGACGCAGTGCCGGGTGACCGGGATCGACGTAGCGCCCGGTCTGGTTCTTGCCGCGACCGAGCTTACCCGCCGCACCGGCCTCCAGGATCGCGTGTCGTTCGTCACAGGAGACGCACTCCAGCTTCCGTTTCCGGATTCCCTGTTCGACCACGTGTGGTGCCATTACGTGACCATGAACGTACGTGACAAGTGTGGCATGGCGCGTGAGGTGGCGCGCGTGCTGAAGCCGGGCGGGCGGTTCTCAGTCGTCGAGGTGGTGCTCGGGCCCACCGCTCCGCCGCGCTATCCGCTCCCGTGGGCCACCCACGAAGCGGAGAGTTTCCTGGCCCCGGGCGACGTGCTGGTCGACGCCGTGGCGGCAGCCGGCCTCGTTCCCGTCTCGGTTGTCGAAAATCTGGCGCGTCCTGCCTGGCCGCCTGGTTCGCGCGTCAGGCAAAGATTGGACGTGGTGGTCCGGGATTGGGATGAACGCGAGCAGAACATGATTGCGGCCCGCCGCGAAAGGCAAATTCAGGATCAATTCATTCTGGCCGAGAAGGCGTCCGACTGATTACCGGCGGCCGCCCAGATGGTAGATCTTGCCCCGTTCGGGCAGCCACCGTGCCACTCCATCCGGTGGGAGCAGCCGGTCCGGTTCCTGGCTGTGCAGCGGAAACACGATGTCCGGCCGAACGATGTCCACCAACCGGTGCAGGTCATCCG
>JBMFXK010000547.1:0-1927 GCA_049964315.1 Clostridia bacterium
GGGGGGGGGGGCCAGCGTCCGCGGTACGATGGGGCGGTCTAGCCGACTCGAACGCGCCATCGGATATCCCGCCTAAACGTGACACGTGTCACGTTTTGGTCCTTGGCAGGCGACGCGGTGCGAATCGTGCACAAAAGCACGGATGGTGTCCCACGAACCGAATCAGCGCGGTACGGAGACTCTCCTGTCGTCCCCCGACCACCCCTCCTTCAGGGGGGACTAGGACGCGGCAGCGGTCGGGATCGAGAGGCCCAGCACCTGCGCAATGGCCTGCCAGTCCTGCCAGGCTGGGTGTTTGGCGGTCGGGAACCGGAGTAAGTGCTCCGGAGGGTACGTGGGCATCCCCAGGCGCTCCCCCAGGTGGTACCAGCGGCCCCGGACGGTCCCGAGGCGATCGTCCTCGCCGAGCAGGGCGCGGGTGGCGTCCACCCCCAGGGCCACGAGGACGACGGGGTCGACCGCCGCGATCTGTTCCGCCAGAAACGGCAGGCAGGCCAGCATCTCGTCCTCGTGCGTGAGACGCCCCGGCGGTGTGCACTTGACCACCGTCGTGAAATAGACCTGATCGCGGGTGAGGCCCACGGCGTCCAGGATCTTGGCCAAGAGCGCGCCGGCCGGGCCGGTAAACGGCAGCCCCATCTGGTCGTCATCGGCTTCGGGCTGGTCCGCCACCAGCATGAGGCGGGCCGGAATCGGGCCAGTGCCGGGCACGGCGACGCTGCGATGCGCACGGAGGGCACACCCGGTGCAGCTCCGAACCCGGGCCTCGTCGTCAGTCGTCCAGGTCATCGGCGTGTCCTTTGGTCAACCAGGTAATGGGCCAACAGGTGAGCACAGTACCGTCCTGGACCAACAGTGCCATGCCGAGAGCACGGTACACGGCACAGGCGTGATGGGTCCAGCCGGTGTCGCGCGCGGTCTGGAGCGCCGTGCGGTAACTGGCGCGACTGCGGATCAAACGGGGGGCCCGGTGCTGCCAGCGGTGCCAGGCGTGGGTGGTGGCGAGCAGTGTCACCCGGGTGGGAATCGGTGTGGCAGCCATACAGCATTCCTCCGGTTCGTCCTGTCGGTTAAAACAGCGAGGGCTGCGCCGTAGTCGGCGGATCGCCCATCCATCGGATGCCGACCGCGAGCCGTTCCGTGCGATGGCGTTCATCCCAGCGGTCCCAGCCCTGCACATGGCGATGCGCGGCCCCTTCGGGACAAAACGGCGTTCCGTCCGCCATAACCCCTTGCGCCAGGGGGCAGTACCGACATCCCGCGCCGATCCGTTTGGCAAAGGCGCTCCGGCCGTGGCGGGCCGCGGCTTTGAGGGCCTGCCCCGTCTCGAAGACCCGACGGGCAGCGGCGTCAAAGTCCGGTGTGCTCAGAGCGACCGGGACGACCGCGTGGGCCACAAAGACCTGCAGGTCCAGCGCGAGCGTCCGGCCGGGATAGCGCCGACGGGCCACCGCGCCGTAGAGCCCAAGCTGGGCACGGTACCGGGGCACGAGGCCCTCGGGCCCCTCGACCGGGGCCCGACTGGTCTTCCAGTCGCGAATCTGGACAGTGTCCCCGCCCTCGAGCACGAGGTCCGGTCCGGCCATGACGGCGTCGAGGCCCGCCGCGCGGAGCGCGTCCTGGGCGCGCAACCAGGCATAGGGCACGCGCTGGGCGAGGTCGTCCTCCCAGGGCGTGATGGTGAAACCGGCCGGCACGGGATGCCCGGCGTCCGCCGGCAGGGCCTGAAGCCAGACGGCCTCGGCCTGAAGGGTCTGAACATCCCCCGGCACGGCCTCCACGGCGTTGCGGGCCCACTGCTGGAGCGTGGGGTCCAGCGCCGGGTCGACCAGGGCCTGGTGCGGCTCGGCCGCCCGGGCGCGCGCGAGGGCCTCCGCCGGCGTCAGCGCGGGCTCCCGGAGGAGCGCGGCCGCGGTGGCGTGCGTCA
>JBMFXK010000548.1:0-1912 GCA_049964315.1 Clostridia bacterium
GTGGTGCATTTCGACCCGGACGCCCTGGCGGCGCAGCATCTGTACGATTTCCGTCCGGGCATCGGCGGTCGCATCATGCGGCGGAAGCTGGGCGTAACCATCTTTGGGCCGGATCACGTAGCCATGATTCGCTGTCTCAGCCGGGTCCCACACACTTTCTTCGCTGTCGAATCGATACCGGGCCTCGTGCGGCGACAGCGCGTGCGTGACGGAATCAAAGAGGAAGAACTCCAGTTCCGGGCCCCAGTAGGAGATGTCGGCAATGCCGCTCTCGCGAAGATGCCGCTCCGCTCGCAGGGCGACCGTACGCGGGTCACGGCCGTATTCCTGCCCTGACGGGAGCTTCGCATCGGCCAGAATCGACAGGGTGGGCACTGATGCGAAGGGATCGATCACCGCTGTGTTCGGATCCAGCACCATCAACATGTCGCTCTGGTCGATAGTGCGGAAGCCTTTCACACTGGATCCGTCAAACGGGACACCATTTTCAAACGTTCCCATGTCAACCTCGGTGGCGGGCAGGGTAAAGTGCTGCCAGCGTCCGGGCACATCCACGATGCGGATGTCCACCATCTCAATCTTATGGCGCTCCATTAAATCCAGGACTTGCTTCGCGCTCAGCGCTCTCACTCCCCACTATCCTGACACGACGCCGCCGACTACCACATTATATCTGACATGAAGTGCTCGGTGATATCTGGATACCTGACATTCACGATAAGAAGTGTGGCCAAGCATTTCAACTCGACCAAAATCGTAAGGGTCACCGACCCGTATTAAAGATCCCCTGAGCGGGTGAGGTCGAAACCTCGGACTTCCGGAAGACGTTTCCATAAGTGAGTACGACATCCCGTCGTGCCTTGCCGCAGAAAGGACGTCCTGATGACCCTGAGACCTGCTGTGTCCGGCCTGAGGCCCGGAGCCCTGTCGCGGTCCACACTCTACGGCGTGCTCGCTGCGAGCACAGTCGTGGTGGCCGTGGCCATACTGTCCTGGTTCGCCCGGGGAAATGTCGTCCTCGGACCCAGCAGCGCGGCACTCGGACAGGTCCAGACCGGGCTGGGCAATCAGGTGACTTCCGTCACGGTTGAGGATGGGTCACACCCGGTGCCGGCCTTCGTGCAAAACGGGCAGATCTGGCCCAAGCAGGCGATCAGACCCGGTGCCGCCGTTTTCATCCAGGTGGACACGCGCGCGTGGCTCTGGAATCCCTGGGTGGCCACGGCTGAAGCCAGCTACCGCCTGGTAGCGCCCAGAAGTCCTTCCGTACTGCACCGACACCTCCGCGTCGCCCTCGGCCACGCGCCGGTGGTAAAACTGTCGGGACTGTCACAAGGGCTGTCCGTGCGTTCATCCGCAGCGGTGTCGTGGGCCGTATTGAAAACGACGGCGGGACGCTTTGCGCTGGCGCAAGCTGCCGCGAACCCGGGCGAGCATGTCACGGCCCTGGTTCGGACGCGTGCCCGCGCCTGGGAGGCCTGGTCGCAGCCTCAATTGCTCGAGTGGACGACTCCTCCGTATCTTGCGGCGCGGTCGTCCTGGTCGCTGAACGGTGTCTCGCCCGTCCTTTTGGTGCACTTCTCGGCACCGGTCGCGAAACTTCCCCCCGGTACGATCACGCTGACGCCCACGGTGGCCGGCACCTGGGAGAAGCTGAACTCGCTCACGTGGGAGTTCCAACCCGCTCCCGACGCCACGTTGTATCCGGGCGAGTCGGTCACGATGCGGATCGTCGGCGGTCGCCAGGGAGTCGCCGCCGTCACCGGCACTTACCTGGCGAGTTCCCTTCGCCTGCAGACATCGCTACCGTTGGGCAAGGTGCTGCGTGCCCAGGAGCTGTTAGCGTCCTTGGGCTACCTGCCCCTGTCCTGGAGCGGGCCTAGCGCCTCGGGCGGGACGACCCAGCTGGCGG
>JBMFXK010000549.1:0-1909 GCA_049964315.1 Clostridia bacterium
GTGCCCTCACCGCCGCCTCTACGCCCGGAGCCTTGGGCCATCCATCGAGCACGTCCGTGTGCGGGCCGAGGTCAAATCCGTCCGGAGGCCCACCGTTTCCAATCTCCCGCCGTTCATCCACGACCCCGACCCTGAAACCCCGGAGTGACCATGACCGCACCAGGTCCCGAAGCACCGTGGTCTTGCCGCCCCGGGGCGGGCTCAGGAGTAAGACTGACGGGGGCTCCACAGCCCCGGGGCGGTACTGGTCGAGCGCTTCCAGCAATGGGTCCGCCGCCCCTGACACAACGCGCGCCACGCGCAGGTTGACACCCACCCAGTCCCGGGTGGTGCTCACTTCGCCCCGGATCACCACCGCCCGTCCCGCCACACCCGCCCGATGGCCCCCCTCCAGGGTGAGGTAGCCTCGTGCCAGTTCCTCGCCATGGCCGTGCAGGGAACGCTGGGCCATCATTTCGACCATGAGTTCAAGCTCGGCGCGCGGCACCATGATGCCGGCCTCCGGATCCGACACGGCGCCAGTGCGACCGAGCCAGGCGTGCCAGTCGTGGCCGTAGAGCGCGACCGGGCGCCCGGCCCGCACCCGCACCTCTTCGAGTGTGCTCCAGACCCGCGCCGAGAGTGCCCTCAGCGCTTCTTGCACGCGGGCTGGCATGAAGGCCACGATGCGGTATTCGGGCCACGCGGTCACGGAAATCCTCCTTCCGCGGGTTCAAACACGTCGGCTGAGTCAGGGCGGAGCCGCGTGCAGTCGCGATGGCGAACGGCCCACGAACCCGGCGCCACTGGCGTCTTGTCCGCGGCGAAAGCTCACTGGAGCGTATGGGACGGGCCCCGGCTTTAGACCAGCTCGAAAAAGACCCCGGCCGCGGCCGGGGTATTTCTGGCTATGGAAAAGGGAAGCGGCCCGTCAGTGGGCGAAGGTTGACCGGCGGTCGTCGACCGCGTCCTCGTCGTCGCTTACGAGTTCGTCGGCCGAGGAGTCAAATACGACATAGCCGCAGTGGGGGCAGGAAAGCTCAACCGGGTCCTCGGCGAACAGATGCTCGGCAAAATACGATGGTTGATCACAGGCGGGGCACTCCAGCTCGATGTAGGTTTCCCCATCGCCGGACGCGTCCTCGAGCGTGTCCAGATCAACATCCGGTTCCCATTCCTCGTCCTCGTCGTCGGTGTCGCTCACCGCCTCCTCCAGAAACAGGAGGTCGTTGTCGATGTCTTCCACATAGTCCTCAATCTCGCGCTGATTCTGGACGACTTCATCCAGCTCCAGCGCCATCTCCCGGAGCACCTGAATGACCTCGCTCAAGACCTTGCCCTCACGCCCGGCCTCCGCGAGGTCGTAGCGGGCGCTCAAACTGGCGAGACGCGCGACCTGGCGCCGCAGTTCAGACATCCGGTCACCTCCCCGAGACGAGTAGTCTCGCGGGTAAGGTGCGCGCCGTCCGGCACTTCCATACGGGTGTCCAGACAGGTGTCGCGGCTAGGCCCGGCCCAGATACTGTCCCGTCCGGGTGTCGACCAGAATTCGATCGCCGGGGTTGAGAAACAGCGGGACGCGCACAACCGCCCCAGTCTCGACGGTGGCCGGCTTGGTGCCTCCCGCTGCCGTGTCGCCCTTCAAGCCGGGATCGGTCTCGGTGATGGTCAGTTCGACGGAGTTAGCAAGCTCCACGCCGATGGACTGTCCGTTGTACAGCATGACGTAGCAGACCATGTTTTCTTTCAAGTATTTGGTGCCATCGCCCAGCTGATCGCTGGTGAGGCCCAGCTGTTCGAAGGTCTCGGTGTCCATAAATATGTACTCACCCGCGTTCTGGTACAGGTACTGCATCTCGCGGCGTTCCACCCGCGCCATGGCCAACGTTCGCCGGCATTGAAGGTGCGCTCCACGGTGCCGCCGGTGAGA
>JBMFXK010000550.1:0-1907 GCA_049964315.1 Clostridia bacterium
CGCTGGGAGGGTGGTATCTTGTTCATACAGGGGTCTGAGCCTCCTCGATGGCGTTTGTAGTGAATCCATCGTAGCTCAGGCCTCTTTACTTTTACATCCGCTCTCAGACGTCATCGGCCCCGCCCACAATCGCAAAGCGGTGGGGCGAGCGGGCAAGCCACGCGTACAGCGCGCCGGCCGCCAGAGCCCACACGGAGTCGGAGGTCAGCGCGATTATCGAGAAAATGAGCCCTAGAAACAGGATTTGCGCGGGAATGTGCCCCGCTGCGAGCGATACGAACTGGGGCAGGATAGCGGCCAGGAAGACCACCGTCTTCGGATTGGACACGCCCACCGTGACCCCTTGGACAAACGAACGCCAGTCGGGTTGCAACGGGGCCAGCACTTGCAGGGCCAAGGCGAGCTGGCGCCGTGCGCGGAATGTCCTCCAGCCCAGGTAGATGAGGTACGTCCCGCCCGCCAGCTTCATCAACGAAAACAGCGCCACTGAGCGCTCCGCCAGGGCCCCGACACCAAACGCCACCGCCACCACCTGGATATACTCGCCGACGGAGTTGCCCAACACGCTCGCGACGCCGCACCGGGGACCATGCACCATGGCTCTCGTCACGATGAAGAGGACGCTCGGCCCCCGGGATCACGATGATCACGGCGGCCGTGATGGCAAACACGATCAGATGCGGTGTCGTAATTCCCAGCACCGGCAGCACCCCCTTCACGAGCGGACGGGAATCTGGGAACAGCCGGGCCGCATGGCCAAGCCATCACGGCAATGACTGTCACCCAGGCTCTCTGGCGCCCGTCGGTGCCGCGGCCCAACAGTCTCCGGCAACGCCCGGCCAGGTCAGACGGCAGCGAGGGCCTCGGCGGACCGAAGGTACGGCGCCGCCATCTCGACCGCTCCCAAGTCAAGTGCAAACAGTCCGGTCGAGACGCGATCGTAACCTATTCCCACGTGGTGGTGTGGCTAACGCCGCTCGCACGGCTCAGGCGACCGCAATACTGCTGGGCGAGCTTCACCGCAGCACCGGCGTGGGCACGGTCGCACCAGCCTCGCAGCACCACCCCGAGGTCGTAGGCGCTTTCGATATACCGGTGAAGATCTCCCACCTATCCGAGCACGCAGCCGCGGCCGTACGTGCCGGCAGCGGCTCCCGCCACCCGTAGCTCCGCTCTGGATCAGTATCTGGAGCCGCTCCTCGACCGGAGTATCCGCGTCGACCTGAGACGGACCGAGCGCCTCCATCAACACGCCCGCCGGCTCTCGTCTGCGCGGAACAGCCGGGCGTAGCCGCAGCCGTCGGGCAGGCGCACGGTGCGGGCCTGAAGCGCGTAGTGCCGTCGGGGGGAACGATCTTCGCCGTGGAGGGAGAGTCTCCCAGCAGGGGAAGGACCAGAGGGGCGGTTCCGCCTGCTATCGGAGCGCCCGGTTGGATGCGCCACGCATCCTCGATCTTGGCGGCGAGGCGCGAAAGCTCGATCAGCCAGACGTCGCCCGCCGGACCGAGATGCCGCGCCTTGGCGCGTACGACTTTCGGAACATGGAGCGCTCGCGCATGCCTCTCTCCCGGTCTGGCCCTGGCGGTACCGGCCACCCGTCCCAGCGGCGTTTGCATCGAGCGGCTTGATGCCCGGCAGTCACTGCGAATGCCGCAGCGATTCCGGTTCGCGCGAACCCGCGGTGCGGCCGTCCTCATCCGCGAACACCGCGTCCAAAGCGGCCAGCAGTGCGGCGATGTCCGCATCGCTGATGACGGCTGGCGGTTCGATGCGGATGACCCGTGCATTGTTGAGTGTGCCGCCGACCAGGATGCCCCGCGTGAACAGGCCTTTCGCCACGCGGTATCCGGTGCCGCTGTCAGGAAACTCCATGCCGATGAGAAGGCCGCGTCCGCGATAGGCCGTCA
>JBMFXK010000551.1:0-1904 GCA_049964315.1 Clostridia bacterium
CGCTTCCACATGGACATCAACGAGCGCCTCGTGGAAGACATGATTCAGGTCTTCGTGGAAGATGGCCTGCGCGATGCGGGATACGAATACGTAAATATCGATGACGGCTGGATGGCCCCGGAACGAGACCGGCATGGCCGACTCGTCCCCGACCCGGTCCGCTTTCCGGGAGGAATCCAGCGGCTCGCGGATCTGGCTCACCAGCACGGCCTCAAGCTCGGTCTCTACACGGACTGCGGCACCCGAACCTGCGGCGGCCTCCCCGCCAGCTACGGCCACGACGCGGTGGACGCGATGACGTTTGCGGAGTACGGCATCGACTACCTGAAGCACGACTGGTGTCACGTGCCGTTCGAAGACTTTCCGGGCGTGTCAGAGGCGGAGGTGGCGGAACGCCTCTACACCCGGATGGCCGAAGCGCTCCTCAGGACAGGGCATCCCCTAGTGCTTTCCATGTGCAACTGGGGTCACGGCCAACCGTGGGAATGGGCCCGGGGCATTGCGCACCTGTGGCGCACGACTCCTGACATCGACGACGTCTTCGGGGCGTCGGAGCGGGACGGTGTGGCCAGCGTGATGGAGATTTTTCACCGCAACATCCTGCTGGGCGACTTTGCTGGACCCGGCGGCTTCAATGATCCTGACATGCTGGAAGTGGGCAACGGAGGACTCACCCCGGCTGAAGAGGAAAGCCACTTCGCACTCTGGTGCCTCATGGCGGCGCCGCTGTTGCTCGGCAACGACCTGCGTTCCATGGACCCCACAACCCGACGCCTCGTTACCCATCCCGGCCTGATTGCCATCAACCAGGATCCGCTGGGCGCCCAGGCCAGGCTGGTGGGATCCCGGGACGGTGTGCATGGCCTGCGCAAGCCGATGGCGGACGGGTCGGAGGTATGGGCTGTCCTCAATGAGCGGGGCCCGGAAAAGACGGTGCCGGCGCCTTGGGTGCTGCATGAAACCGTCCAGGCAACAGTGACGGACGTGCTGGCGCAGGAGACCGTCCTCGACGGACCGTTCTCCTCGACTGCGCCAATCCGGGTGGGGGAGCACGGCATCCGGGTGTTTCGGATCCAGACTCGCGCATGAAGGAGTGGGCCCCCCACACTCGAATCGTAGTCGCGTCGGTGCATGGGAGGTGGCCGGGTGGACGGCGGATTACAGTGGAGACTTCTCGGGCCCCATCGGGGCGGCCGCGTCAGTGCGGTGCATGGCGACCCTAAGAACGCCCTGATCTTTTACTTCGGAGCCGCAGCCGGTGGAGTGTGGAAGACCGATGATGCCGGCCTCAGCTGGCAAAACGTGTCGGACGGGTACTTCAAGACGGCGTCGGTGGGGGCGCTGGCGGTGTCGCCCTCCGATCCGAACGTGCTGTACGCCGGTATGGGGGAGGCGTGCATCCGGGGCAACGTGTCCTACGGCGACGGCGTGTACCGATCCGATGACGGAGGGGCCAGCTGGCGGCATCTAGGCCTGCAGGACACCCGGCACATCGGGCGCGTGCGAGTGCATCCCACCAATCCCGACCTCGTATACGTGGCCGCGCTCGGACACGCCTTTGGCCCCAGCAGCGAACGAGGTGTGTTCCGCAGCACCGACGGCGGCCGGCGCTTCGATCGGGTTCTGTTCCGGGACGACAATGCGGGCGCCATCGACCTCAGCATGGATCCGGCGAATCCGCGGATCCTTTATGCGGCCTTCTGGGACGCCAGGCGGTACCCCTGGACTCTGGTCAGCGGAGGGCCGGGCAGCTCACTCTACAAGAGCAGCGACGGCGGTGACAACTGGGAAGAGCTCACCGCGCGCCCCGGTCTGCCGACGGGCGTCAAGGGCCGCATGGGCGTCGCTTGTTCACCGGCCCGGGCCGGACGGGTGTGGGCGGTCATCGAGGCCACGGATGGGGG
>JBMFXK010000552.1:0-1903 GCA_049964315.1 Clostridia bacterium
CGTCCATTTGCGCCGCACCCGAAGGTCATTCCGTCCTGGACACGCGCTCCCACCACAGCGCCACCCCGATGTCGCCCAGGCCCACGGCCAGGGGAATGAAGCCGCCCAGGAGCCACGGGCCGACGCCTATCCAGAGCAGGACGAGGCTCACCACAAGCCCGATGACGGCGGTGCGGATGCCCCGCTTGAGCCAGATTTCGGGAGACAGCGACGGATGTCCTTCGGGCTCGAGACCGAAGCTCACCATCGCCACCTGGTACGCGCCGACGACGAAGGGGATGAGGCCGCCCAAAAGCCAGGGCCCGAATCCCATCGTGCCAAGACCGGCCACGATGCCCACCCCTATGGCGGAAAGCCGGATGCCGCGTTCCACCTGCGCCTGCCCGGACCACGCGCCGGCGCCGGGCGGCCCGGGGCTGGCCGTGCCGCCAGCCTCCCGTCTTATCCGCGCCATCCGCTCCCGATGCCAGAACACAAGTGCCACGATGACGACGGCCCAGAATCCCCCCACAGCCACGATCGGGACGAGGAGCGCACCCGAGGCAAAATTCACAGCGATCCCCTCCCTTACGGATTGAGCGTGACGGATCCAGCATCGGCGGTGATGGTGAGGCGGCCCAACCCCGATCCACTGCCCACGGTCCCCGTGAAGGTCCCGTTCCCGCCCGACCCAATCCCCGCTACCGAGGAGTTGAGTTGCCCGGCTGACACCGTCACCGAAACGTCGGTGCGAACCACCGGCCGCCCGTTCATGGTGATGCTGCCGGCCGTGTCGTGCAGCGACTCATTCCGGGCCCACGGGCCCTTCACGAGTATGGAACCGGCGGTATCCTGCACCGAAACGCGGCGGGGAGCGCTGACAAAGCTCGCCGAGAACGGTCCGGCTTCTGTCGCAACGCGCAAAGAGGCGGTCGAGATCTGCTCCAACGCCACGGGACCCGCCGTCGCGTTGAGTGTCATGCTGGAGTAGGTGCCACGCACTGTGATGGGGCCGGCAGCGGAGGTCACACTGAGCACGGTACCGGCCGGAACCGTGACGGTCAGCGTTGGCGTTCCCGTCAGCATGTCCAGATTGAAGCTCCCGCCGGCGTCGCCGAGGCTCACACCGGCGCCGCTCTGGCGCAGATAGAAGCTGCCCCGTGGCAGGTCGTAACGGACGCCGAGGCGGCCGGCGGGACCGTTCTGCACCGTGACGCGCGCCGCGGCCGCGTTGACGGACACCACCGTACCCGCCGTGAGGGAAATGCTGCGCTCGCCTCTTACGAGTGGGGGCGACGCGAAAAGCAGCCCCGGGTGCATGAAACTCCGCCCTCCCGTGACTGACAGCACCGCCGTCACCAGTGCCAGGAGTCCGATAACGACAGCCGCGATTCCAACACCGCGTCGCATGCCCCACCCCATCCTCTCGTCCTGACCATTGGTGTACGATCGGACACGAAAGTTTCAGCCTCATGAAACTCCGGGAGCGATGCGGTGTCAGAGAGATCGGGAGGCGACACGTGGAGCTCTGGCAGCAGGCGCAAGCCGGTGACGACGAAGCGTTCCGGCGCCTCGCCGAGGAGCTGTGGCCCCGGCTCTACCGCCTTGCCTACCGCTTCTTGGGCGATGCGGGAGAAGCCGAGGACGTCGCCCAGGAGGCACTGCTGCAGGCATGGGCGCGCCTGTCCGCCTTCAGGGGAGAGAGCCAGTTCTCCACCTGGGTGCTCGCCATCGGGCTGAACATGGCCCGTAACCGCCGGCGTCGGAGGATCCCCCCGCCCTTGCCCGCACCGGAGCCTGCCTCCATGCCGGACAGCCGGTATCCCTCGGCCGAAGACACTCTCTTGCAGGCGGAGCGGCTTGAGCGCCTGGAACGCGCGCTGGGGGCCCTGCCTCCACTCTGGCGCGCCGCGCTAGAATGCGT
>JBMFXK010000553.1:0-1895 GCA_049964315.1 Clostridia bacterium
CGGGTCCAGACGGAGGACAGCGCCTGCCATCTGCGCCAACCGGGCGTGACTCAGGTCCTCCTGCCGGACCTGGCCGGTGGAGGCCGAATCGGCGTATGCTCACCAAACCAGGTGCTCACAGGCTCATGTCGGTGCTGACCAACAAGGAAGGGGTCGCGCTGCATGAGGTGGAACTCGCCCCCCTCATCCACCTGTGGGGCAGGCAGTGCGCCAGGTACGCCAGACCGTTGGCCCCAACTACACCCCCATCGGGTACTGGAGGCAGGACCTGTCGCGCCTCGCACCGGCAGCGGACGAACAGCTGGCATCCGGAGACGTGCTCATCCTGCTGAAGCTTGTCGGGCCCGCATCGCCACCACGCGTCACGGTGTCGGGCGCACCCCCTGAGTACGGCGTTCCCTAGCGTACCCCCGGGAGCCGTTTGGCGCCGACTCTTGGCTACCCTGTGCGCTCATCAAGTTCGCGGGCGTAAGGAAACGACGGCTGCGCGCCGGGCCGGGTCACCGACAGCGCCGCGGCATCCGATGCCCGTGCCACGGCGTCCGCCACAGACATGCCCCCGATAAGAGCCGCGGCCAGCACGCCGGCAAAGCAGTCACCGGCCCCGGTCGTGTCGACGGCCTCCACCGGCCGGGCGGGATGCGCGAAGACCCCGCTCCGGCTTGCAAACACGACCCCTTCCGACCCGAGCTTCACGATGCCCACCCGGGCGCCTCGTTCCACCAGCTTTTCGGCTGCCCATTTGGCGGTGCGCACATCCGGAATGGCCACTCCCAGGAGCCGCTCGGCCTCGCCTCGATTCGGCATCAGCACGTCCACCCGGTAAAGCGACGCTGAGAGCGCTTCGGGAGCGGGGGCGGGGTCGAGAAACACCGGCGCATGATGTCGGGCCGCCCATGCCGCCGCCGCTGCAACGACATTCTCCGGCACCTCCATCGAGATGAGGACCGCATCACCGGGCGCGAGGTCGGGACCCGGGTCGAACCGGGAGGGGGCAAACGTCTGGTTGGCACCCGGCATCACCGCGATGGCGTTGTCGCCGCTGGGATTCACCCAGATAAGGGCGACGCCGGTCGAACCCGATCCGGTCCGGACATGACGCAGGTCCACTCCGTCCTGTTCCAAGAGTCGCAGTGCCGCCGTGCGGAAGCCGTCGTCACCCACTTCCGCCACCAGCGCCACCGGGGCCCCCATCCTGCGCGCTGCGAGCGCCTGATTGGCTCCCTTGCCGCCAGGAGCCACGGTGCCTCCCCGGGCAATCACGGTCTCACCCGCCGCCGGCATGCGATCAAGGCGGGCAATGAGGTCCAGGTTCACACTCCCCACCACATAGAGCACGTCACTTACCGTCCCCTCACTACATGCGCGGTAGCCATCCAATCCCGTTCAGCATAGTCCATCGCCCGCCCGCGAGCCGTGCGGGTGTGGCCAGCCTGTCTGTGACCACGCACCTGAGCCGCCCCCAGTGTTGTCGCGCGAATGGTTCCTTCACAGAAATTCAGACCACATCTGAAGGTCATTGAACTTCGCCGGTGAATTCCCGTTAGCGAACCCGCTCTCCCGTGTCGAGGCGGGGTTTCCGGGCCTCAGGCACGCAAGGTTGGCTTCAGGACCACCATTGATGAGCCATCTGTTAACTTTATCAATGTCTTATTCACCAACGTTTAGATCCGGGATATAGTGGGGGCCAGGAGGTTCATTATGGCTGAACTGATTGGGACCTGCCCGGTGTGCCAGCACGGCCTGTCCGTGCGCGAGCTGGAGTGCCCCCACTGCGGCCTCACCCTGCGCAGTCACTTCGCGCTGCCGCCGTTTCATCGCCTCACACCGGAGATGAGCGAGTTTCTCCGCCTGTTCGTTGTCAGCCGCGGAAACCTGCGCGAGATGGAGCGTGC
>JBMFXK010000554.1:0-1893 GCA_049964315.1 Clostridia bacterium
TGCTGGCCGTCCACCAGACGGTGGAACCGTCTTGCTCCACCCGCGCCGCAAACCGCCTGACGAAGTCCGCATCGAGCACGTCGGCCCCACAGGCCGTGCAGGAGAAGGCCGGAATCGGGAGCCCCCAGCTCCTTTGCCGGGAAATACACCAGTCAGCCCGGTCCACAATCATGTTGCGCATGCGATCGTGCCCCCACTCGGGAACCCAGCGCACCGCATCCACCGCGTCGAGCATCGCCTGCCGGATGGGGCCGATGCGCATGAACCATTGCCGCGTGGCGCGGAAGATAACCGGGTTCTTGGACCGCCAGCAATGAGCGTACTGATGCTCGAGGACGCCGGCCGCCAGTAGATGTCCCGAGCGCTTCAGGACTTCGAGGATCGTATCGTTGGCGTCCTGATAAAACATCCCGCCGACATGCGGCGTGTCCGGCTCGAACCGTCCCCGATCGTCAAGCGGCTGGATGACCGGAAGATGGAAAAGGCGGCCCACCTCAAAGTCCTCTTCGCCATGGCCCGGCGCGGTGTGGACCAGGCCGGTTCCCTGCTCATCCGTCACATGTCCGCCGGCGACCAGCGGTGCCTCCCGGTCGAGATAGGGGTGCCGCGCCACGATGCCTGACAGCTCGCGGCCAAAAAGCGGGTCACCCACCGGCGTCAGCGCCATGCCCAGCGCTTGCGCCAGGTCGTCTATCAGACTCGCAGCGACCAGCAGCGGGCCGGCCCCGCCATCCACGACCTGGTATGGGAGATCCGGGTTGTAGGCTATAGCCACGTTGGCAGGGATCGTCCACGGCGTCGTCGTCCAGATGACGGCCCGGGTCTTGGCCGGCAGGAGGCGCTGCGGATCCCGGATTACGTCAAACGCCACCCAGATGGACGGGGACGTGATGGTCTGGTACTCCAGTTCCGCTTCTGCCAGCGCCGTCTCACAGACCGGGCACCAGTGCACCGACTTCAAATCCTTGTAAACCAGGTCCTGGTCGACCAGACCAGCAAACAGCCGCAGCTCGGCCGCCTCAAAATCGGGGTGCATGGTGGCGTAGGGATGCTGCCAGTCCCCCAGCACGCCCAGGCGCTGAAACTGCTCCGTCATGACCCCCATAAAGTGGGCGGCGGTCCGGGCGGACTCCCGTCGCAGCTCCACCGGATCCATCTGGTGCTGGGAAACGCCGAGCGTCTTGAGCGCCTGCATTTCGATGGGAAGGCCGTGGGTGTCGTACCCCGGCACGTAGTGCACGGCTTCCCCCAGCAGGAGGTGATACCGGTTGACGATGTCCTTCAGGACCTTGTTGAGCGCGGTGCCCATGTGGATGTCGCCGTTTGCGTACGGCGGTCCGTCGTGAAGCACAAAGCGGGGCTGTCCGCGCCGCTCCTCGAGCAGCCGCTCGTATACTCCTTCGTTCTGCCACGCCTGGAGCCGCTTCGGTTCTTCCCGCGGAAGCCCCGCGCGCATGGCGAAGTCGGTCCGGGGCAGGTTCAACGTGGAGCGAAAGTCAGCCATGTGCCCTCCCACAAAAAATCGCCCCTGTAGGGGCGAACGGTGTTCGCGGTACCACCCTGACCGTTGCGCCATGCGCAACCTCATTGACCGATAACGAGGTCAACGGCCCCCGCTACTGTGTTCACGGCGGCGCTCACGGGTGATCTTCCCCCAGGTACCCGACCGGCTTGCACCTTCCGCCGGCTCTCTGACGGGCGACACGAGGTTCGGTCCCGCTCATCGCGTTTTCGTTACGATATCAGCCGCATGGCCCCCGGTCAACTGCTCGGGGCTTCGAGGCGGCTCCCTGCCGCGTCGGCCACGTTCTCATCGAGGAGAGCCATCTGACTCTGGAGCAGCGACTTCAGGCGGGCGCGGAACACATCCCACTCCCGGCGGGCGTTCAAGGC
>JBMFXK010000555.1:0-1886 GCA_049964315.1 Clostridia bacterium
GATGAATTCGCGCTTTTCATCCAGGTCTGTCAGCGGACTGGCCTCGACCCGTTCGCTCGCCAGATATGGGCGGTGCGGCGGTGGGACGCCCAGGCCGGCCGGGAGGTGATGCAAGTACAGGTCAGCATCGACGGGGCGCGGCTGGCCGCCCAGCGAACGGGCGCTTATGCAGGCCAGGCGCCTATTGCCTGGTGCGGGCGGGATGGCATGTGGCGGGATGTCTGGCTAGGGGAGGAACCTCCTGCTGCCGCCAGGGCTGGCGTCTATCGCCGGGGCTTTGTTGAACCCGTATGGGCCGTCGCCACCTGGCGGGAATACGCCCCGCGCAAGCGCGACGGCTCGGTGACTCCCATGTGGCGCCAGATGGGCGCCCACATGTTGGGGAAATGCGCCGAAATGCTCGCCCTGCGCCGAGCCTTTCCGATGGAGCTGTCCGGCATGTACACGCCCGAGGAAATGGCGCAGGCGGACAATCCCCCGCCGGCTCCGCATCCCGCGGGTGTCTCGGCCGCTCCGGCGCCATCGGTCGTGCGGAGGCGACCTCCTCCGGGGGCGCCCCCAGCGAAGGCCGACGACAGCGTGCCTGCCGAGGCACATGAGGCGGGCGTCGAGGGGAGCGGTTCGCCCGATCACGCTGACGCCATGCAGGCGCTCGCAGAGATCGTGGCGCAGACCGAGCCGGAGGACGAGCGTACTGCGCTACGTGCCTATCTCCGTGAGCGGTTCGGAGACCCCCGAAGCCTCGGTGCTGATGACATCCGCGAAGCCACCGCCATAGCAGCCGGCTGGCCAGCAACAGACCCATCCCGACAGGAGGACTTTTCGTGATCGTGACGATGATACTGCCGACCGATAGGGGCGTCGAGGTGTCCCTGGCCGGGGAGCCAGCGGACCTCGAACGCCATCTGTATCTCCGCGTTGGGCATGAGGAGGTGGCATTTTGGGGCACGGCTGCTCAGCGCCTCGACATTCTGCGCCAGTGGGCTGCCGCGGAGGGATGCATCCTTATCGAGGAGCCGGCACGAGTGCCCGTGTCGGCGCTCACCCAGGTGGCACCCGAGGAGGACGTGGCGCGCATCGCGGCGGAGGTGGCGCCATGAGCCTCGCCGGAGCGGCTGCTGGCGGTCTCGCCGTGGCCCTGGTCGTGGAATTCGCGGCCGCGTGGGTGGTGGCTGCCGGCGTCCTTCTCGCCCTGGTCGTCATTGCGGTGGCGTGGGTCCATGCGGGCCGTACCTCCCCGTCCAACGAGCCGACCGACCATCACCATGTCCGCGTGGTGCGCCAGCCTCCCTACGACTGGGAGCAGGACCGATGACGTGGTTCAAGGCAACCCGCCCGGACGGCACCAGTTTCTACGACTGCACCACCAGATGGCGTGTCGGTCGCATCACCCATCACCCGCACCCCGATCTTTCCGCTGGCGTGTGCTCGGCTGGCGTGCTGCACATCTCGGACGCGCCCGGCGAATCGCTGGCTGGTGGTTCGTGGCCTTGCCGCCTGTTCGAGGTCGAGCCCCGCTCCGATCTTGTCTCGGACGGCTCCCACAAGCACGGCGTGACGGCGGTCGAGGTCCTGGCCGAACTGCCAGCGTGGCAGGCCCTCGGCCCCAACGGGGTGCGGGTCGCCGCCCTGATCGAGCGGTGCAGGACCGTGACCCAGGAGGAGGCGTCCAGGCTGTACGCCGCACGGGAGGCCACCGCATGGGACGCCGCACGGGACGCCGCACTGGCCGCCGCACGGGCCGCCGCACGGGAGGCCGCCGCACTGGCCGCCGCACGGGCCGCCGCACGGGCCGCCGCACGGGAGGGCCCATGGGACGCCGGATGGGACGCCGGATGGGACGCCGGATGGGACGCCGCCCTCGCGGTCGTCACCTGGGACCTCGC
>JBMFXK010000556.1:0-1879 GCA_049964315.1 Clostridia bacterium
GACGGTAGTGGTGGTGACCCGCTGGGGATCTCCCAGTCTGAGCGCGGTGGCGGCGTGGTTCGGGGACGCGTTGGCCGGCGGGGCCGAAGGGGTGGCGGCGGCGCTGGGCGTTCTGGCTGCGGCCGTCGCGACGTTGCTGCTCACCGTGTTGCTGACGGCGGCCGGCGCTTGGCTGCTGGGATCGCCTGAGTGGTACGTGGTGCTGCGGGGCGTGGAGCGCCACGGTGCGCTGGGTGGTAGTCCCTTCATCCCCTGGGTCCTGGTGGCTCTCGGGTATCTGTGGGGGGGCCTCCTCCTGTTCGTGACGCTGTTGCTCCCGGTGCTGGAGGCGCTGGTGTGGGGACTCGTGGGCTGGGCGATACTGGCAGGAATGGTTGGCGGACCTGCACTGGTGGCGGGGGTGGCCGTCGGCGGGGGCCTGGCGTTGGTCCGGGGCGCCGCAGCGGACGCCTTGGAGGTGGAATCCGGCCCTCGGGTGGCGGCGCGCCTGGTCGGTCGGGGGCTGGTGACCGTGGGCGAGGCGGTGGCGCTGGGTGTTGGCTGGTCGGCGCCTGCGCTAGTCCGGCTTCTACCCCTTGCCGTAAACGGAGGCTTACTACTGTTAATGGGGGTGCCGTTTGCCATTCTGGTGGGCGTGGCCCTGTGGGCGGCGGGTCGTGTCTAGCCCGGGCGTCTTGTCGCGAAGAGCGGAAGACAAGAGGGTCGTGCCCGTGCGAGATGGTGACCGGCCAGCGGCCATCGATCGGACCCGTGCCACGGGGTCGCCTGACCGCGCGATGCAGAACGCGGTCGCGCCTCCGGTGGCCCATGCGGCGGGGGACTAACCACCCGCCCGGATGGAAAGGCTCACCCCCGCAGCCAGTCCCCACCGAACGCAATCCAAGGATCGTGAATGTAGCGGGACTGCCGCTCGGTCGAGATCCGGTCGACCGCCCATACGTGTGGGGACGAACGTGTGTCTCCGGCCAGAGAACGGGCGACTCGGCTACCTCTGACTCACCCTCGGCCGTCCAATCGCCTATACAAACACCCATGCAACAAGCCCTCGACGCCCGCTGACAGACTTGGGTCAATCCCACCCCGCCAACGGTGGGCTGTGGACGACCGTCTTGACGGCGGCCATCGTCTGATGTCACCACGTGGCGCTGACGTAATCCGGCCCGCATCGCTCGCAGGGGATCTGCCCGCCGCGCAGCCGATGCTGCGGGGCCTGGCCGTCTCCGTCCCTGCCGTTTCCTCTTCCGGATCCCGCTCTGCGGCGTCTAGCCGACGGGCCGATCCGAGCCTGTCCGGTGGTCATGCCGTCCCACGGTCGCCCTTGGTCCCTTACGGGGCGTCACGACGGCTTACTGAAAGACTTGGGCTAGCTATGGGATCGCCGGTGATTCTTTGAACAATGTTGTTGGCAAGTGGATGACGCTGCTTTAGAGTGCCATATGAGGAAGGATTTCCCTTCTGGGTATAGAAAGCAAGTAACTACCTTGTCGAACTGCATAACCAAGGAGTGAAGAATACGTGAAATCAAAAATCGCCGCGCTCAGCCTTCTGGCTGCCGCCTCACTTCTGACGGGCTCGGGGGCTGTCCGTGGGCGGTCTCAGTGGTCTACTTCAGCACCGGGTGTTATCAACGGATCTGGTTTCCTGCGTTAATCGCCAATCGATAGCACCCAGGCCAGCCAGGCCGACCCTTCAGAGACACCGCTGGCCACCGCGCGCTCGGAGTTCCACATCCTCGCTGACTTGCCGGCCGGAGGACAGGTAATGAGCCGCGGCGCTTCGTGGTGGGTGGACTTCTCAAGCCCGCCACCAGCATCCGTGGAAGATCTCCTAGGAGCCTTCTCGGAAAATCGGGCGGTGGGATGAGAAGGCGGAGGGCGGG
>JBMFXK010000557.1:0-1878 GCA_049964315.1 Clostridia bacterium
TACCCGTGACGCATCTGCATCTCCTGGCGGAAGCCCTCCTGCCGGAGCACACGCGGGAGGTTCTGCTCCGCCCGTTCTTCCCGGATCACCCGCCGGGAGCACCCGGCTCGCATCCGTTTCCGGAGCGCTTCATGGACCTGGTGGGCGAGCGGCTTGTCCCCTGGGTCACCGCCAACCTGGACCGCCTCGACCTGCCGGCCGCCATCACGGCCGCCGAACGGGCCGGGGAGCGTGCCTTTGGGGCGCATCGCGCCGAGTGGACGTGGGGTCGGGCGCATCGTCTGCGTCTGTTTCATCCCTTTATTCAGGTTCCCTTTCTGGCTCCGGTGTTTGGCCGCCTGGAAGTGGGGTTGGCAGGCGACCACACCACGCCCAACCAGACCGCCTATCCGGTCGGACCCCACCTGCCTTGGCCGCGCCAGGTCTCCTACCTGCCCAGCATGCGTGCCGTCTTTGACCTGGCCGATCGGCAGCGCTCCGCCGTCGTGCACCTGACCGGCTCCTCCGGCCATCCCCTCTCACCGCATTACGATGACATGCTGCCGCTCTATCTCGAGAATCGTCGGATCCCCCTGGGGCCTGGGATGGAGGTGCGGGAGCACATCGAGCTCGCCCCGGATGTCCGCCCGTCCGACGGGATGGAGCCTGAACGGCCGGGTGCCTTGTCCGACGGCTCTGGATGCTCTACGGTTAAAAGACTCGTCCCATGAAGTGAGGAGATTGAATGGCCGTACGTCACGCCCAGATCGAGACCGAAAAGGGAACCATGACGCTGGAACTTTACCCGGACGAAGCTCCCGGAACCGTGGAGAACTTCGCCAAACTGGCTAGTTCCGGCTTTTACAACGGGCTCAGCTTTCACCGAGTCATCCCCAACTTCGTCATTCAGGGTGGATGCCCGCGGGGGGACGGCACCGGTGGTCCCGGCTACACTATTAAGTGCGAAACCGCAGGAAACCCGCACAAGCACCTGCGCGGCAGTCTCTCCATGGCACACGCGGGCAAAGACACGGGTGGTTCGCAGTTCTTCATCTGTCACGCACCCCAGCCTCACCTCGATGGCGTGCACACCGTGTTCGGGCGCGTAACCGAGGGGCTGGAGGTGGTGGACGCTATCCGGGCCGGGGACCGGATGGTCCACGTCACCGTATCCGATTAGGTCCGCACGACGCCCCTTTTGTTCCGCGATGAGGCGCGGCCGGCGTCCATGACAGGCCCACCCTTGGCCGGGTTGGTGCAGGATCGCACGATCCTGCCAGACAGCCCGGCTTCGTTCTACGCTCGGGGGGACGTCTCGGAGGGGTGGCGCCATGTGCCGTAGAATCGTGCCTGCATCGTTCCCGGACTGGCCGCTGTTCTTGCGCTGGCCGCCACGACCTGCGGCCCCGTGTCGGCCGCTGCGAGAGGTCGGCCGTCATCCGCTCCGTCCCCGCCCCGCCGGCGGCCGCTCCCTCGTCACTCAAGCTGTGCAGCATTCTCGCGTGGCGATCGTGAAAGCCGTCTCACGCCCGTGGTGGAAGTGGACACGCCGGAGGGATTCGGTTCAGGAGTGGGGGTGGACCGGGCAGGCGACACTCTCACCAACGACCACGTGATTGAGACCGGCGGTCCCATCAACGTGGTCGCGCCCGACGGCAGCCCCCTGACGGCCACAGTGCCGCCTGCGCTTCACTGGCGCTCGGAAACCAGGGACTCGACACCACGGTCACCGACGGCATCATAAGCTCGTTCGGTTGTGCGGTGACTGAAAGCGGATCCAGCGCCACCCTGCACAACGTTATTCAGACCAGTGCCCTATCAACCCCGGTAGCGCCCTGCGGCGACCTAGTACAGGGTTTCCTAAATAACGGCGTCTTCGCTGGTCTTCGGATTCTCCAG
>JBMFXK010000558.1:0-1295 GCA_049964315.1 Clostridia bacterium
ACTGCTCCATGGACAGGTAAACGTCCCGTGGACGCGCGCCGTCCTGCGGCCCCACATAGCCGCGCTCGGCCATCTGGTCAATGATGCGGGCGGCGCGGGTATAGCCGACCCGCAGCCGCCGCTGGAGCATGGAGGCCGAAGCCTGGCGGCTTTCCACCACTACACGCAGGGCATCTTGAAACAGGCTGTCGGTATCGGTCGGGGCGCCCGCCTCGCCCTCGACCTCCAGCTCGAGACTGGGCAGATCCTCCGGCGCGCGGTCGCGCAGATACGACACCAGAGCTTCCATCTCCGACTCCGTCACCAGACAGCCCTGGACCCGTTGAGGCTTGGCCGCCCCCACCGGACTGTAGAGCATGTCCCCCCGACCCAGAAGCTTTTCGGCCCCGCTGCCGTCCAGAATGGTGCGTGAATCCACCTGGCTCGAGACTGCAAACGCGATGCGGCTTGGGATGTTGGCCTTAATGGTGCCGGTAATGACGTCCACGGAGGGCCTCTGCGTCGCCACTACCAGGTGGAGGCCGGCGGCACGGGCCATCTGGGCCAGGCGGTTGATAGACTCCTCCACTTCCACTGGGGCCACCATCATCAGGTCGGCCAGCTCATCGATGACGACCACGATGTACGGCAGGAGCGGTTCGTCCGGCTGCCGCTGGGCGTTGTAGCGTGCAATGTCGCGCACGCCGCGCTCCGCGAACACCTGATAGCGCCGCTCCATCTCGCGAACCGCCCATCGAAGCGCCTGGCTCGCCTTCTTCGGATCCGTCACCACCGGCGTCACCAGATGGGGGATGCCATTGAACCCTGAGAGCTCCACTACTTTCGGGTCCACCAGCAGGAGCTGCACCTGTTCCGGGGTGGCCCGGAACAAGAGGCTGGCAATCAGCACGTTGATGAGCACGCTTTTGCCAGACCCGGTGGCGCCAGCCACCAGGAGGTGGGGCATGAGGTCCAACTGGGCCACCACTGGCTGACCGGCGATATCCTTGCCCAGTGCGACCGCCAAGGGCGATTTGGCTTTCTGGAATCCTGGCCCTTCCAGCACGTCCCGCAGGCGGACCACCGACACGGACGCGTTGGGGACCTCGATGCCGATGGCGCTCTTGCCCGGGATGGGAGCCTCCATGCGTACACCGGGGGCGGCCAGGGACAGCGCGATGTCGTCCGCCAGATTCACGATCCGCGACACCTTGACGCCTGGGGGTGGCACCACCTCGAACCGCGTAACGGTCGGGCCCTGGCTCACCTCAGCCAGGCGTGCCTCAATCCCGAAGTGGTGCAGCGTCTCCAGGAGC
>JBMFXK010000558.1:1305-1878 GCA_049964315.1 Clostridia bacterium
GCCCGGGCTTCAGGCTCCCGGCCGCGAGACGTCGGCACCTCTCCGGCGGTGAGCAGATGGAGCGGGGGAAGTTCCGGCACCGCTCCCGCCTGCACCGCACCGACAAACCCCTCGGGAGCCTCCCGTGGCGCGCGCGGACGGCGTATCGGGAGCACGCTGACGGGTTCCGGCACGGCCGGGACGGGCGGGGTCGGATCCGCGCCCAACAGCGGCGGCGGGGGCCGATCAGCCTCGTCCTCCGACTCCGCATGTCGCGACCAGACGGGGCCGGATCCCTCCGGGCCGACCGGCGCCGGCTCCTGGTCCGCCACCGGAAACACCCAGTCGGTCAACGCCCTGATGGCTCGCAGCCCGCCCGCCCCGGTCCGATTCGCCACCCACAACAGTCCACGGCCCGACACGCGGCCCCCGGCGACCACGCTGCCGCCCGTGAGCAGCACCACGGCTGCCAGGATAAAGGCCAACAACAGCACGACACTCCCCGCCGTGCCGACCAGAAACGCCAGGGCGTGCTCCAGATAGTATCCAATGAAGCCCGCAGACTGTCGGCCGGCCAGGCCCGCCAGCGCGTCC
>JBMFXK010000559.1:0-1878 GCA_049964315.1 Clostridia bacterium
GTGCAATCTGCGGCCAAAATTCAACTCGCACTCGAAGACTGGCTTCCATGGTAAGCCGCCACCCTCTCGAGAGATGTCCCCATTGTCCCCGGTTCACCTCTCGTTGTCCCTCTCAAGTCCCCCATTTCTGTTTCCTAATTGTGAACCATAAAGGGAGGTTCTGAAGTGACCAACCGACTTGCGGAGCGAAGGCTTGAGGCTGGTCTCAGCCAGTTCGAACTGGCTCGACGGGCCAATATAAGTCCTTCGGTCATCTCCCAGCTTGAAACGGGCAAGCTCTCGCCCTACCCTGCTTGGCGCCAGCGCCTGGCGGACGCGCTTGGCGTCCTCGAGTCAGAGCTATTTCCCGAAGTATCAAACTCGTGAGGAGGCAAAGTCTGTGACCGCTTTGTTGACGATTCCCGAGGTGGCCGAAGCTTTGGGTATGTCCACAGCTCAGGTGTACACGCTTGCGCGCTCTGGCATTCTCCCCACGGTGCGCCTCGGGCGCAGCGTTCGGATCGCGGAGGATCAACTGGATCGCTGGATTCGCGATGGTGGACAGTCGTGGCCAGGTGGATGGAGGCGAGAACTCCAATGAGCGGTAACAGTCAGTCGTGTGGGGATGCCGCGATCGCATACGTTCTCCGAGGATGGCCCGTGATTCCACTCCACTACCCGACAGACGCAGGGTGCTCCTGCGTGCGGGGTTCGGACTGTCCATCTCCGTCGAAACATCCCATGATCCGCGACTGGGTGACCCGTGCGTCTACGGACACTCAGGACGCGGGCCGGTGGTGGCATGGTACGGAATCGGGGCCGAACATTGGTATTCTGACTGGCAGCCGAAGTGGTCTCCTGATCTTGGACGTGGATCCCCGCCATGGTGGCGACGTATCACTGGAGACATTAGAAGAACGGTGGGGCTGTCTCCCGGACACAGTGGTGTCCATGACGGGAGGGGGCGGACGCCACTTTTGGTTTCAGGCCCCGTCCGACCGGACCGTGCCATCCAGCGCCAACGTCGGGGGCTATCGGGGGCTCGATGTGAGAGCAGAGGGCGGGATGGTGGTCGCGCCGCCGAGCGTTCATGCCAGTGGTCGGCAGTACGGGTGGGAGGCGTCATCCCACCCGGACGACGTTCCGCTCGCCCTCGCGCCAGCGTGGCTACAGCACATAGTAAGTGGCCTGGAGCCCGCGCCGGAGACATACCACAACTGGCGACTCTGGGCGACCGGGGCAGACGAAGGCACTCGCAACACCACGCTAGCCAAGATAGCGGGCCATCTCCTAGGCCATGGCGTCGATCCCCACCTGACCCTAGGTCTATGCACCGCTTGGAACCGGGGGAATCGCCCTCCGCTCTCCCAGGCAGAGGTTGAGCAGATAGTCGCATCGATCGCTGCGGCGGAACTCCGTAAACGTGCCGGATGGCTTCCTCATGACGTCCGCTAAGCTAGATGTGCTGGACCAGCTGGCCCAGACTCCGCGTACGCGTCATACAGGCTCAGCGCCGTACCCGCCATCCGTGAGCCAGGCCGTGTTCTACGGCCTGGCCGGCGATGTCGTACGGACCCTCGGCCCAGCGAGCGAGGCCGACCCGATGGCTCTGTTGGTGCAGTTTCTGGTCGCCTTCGGGAACGCCATCGGGCGCGGTCCGTTCTTCATTGTGGAGGCTGACCCTCACTACACCAACGAGATGGCGGTCCTCGTGGGGGAGACCGCCAAAGGCCGAAAAGGCACGTCATGGGGTCACATCCGCAGTCTCTTTGCTGAGGTGGATCCCGAGTGGGTTACCGAGCGCATCAGCCAGGGACTGGTCTCCGGCGAGGGCCTGATCTGGACCGTCCGCGATGCACAACCGGGTGGCAACGCGCTGGTCGCCCCGACCGATGCCGG
>JBMFXK010000560.1:0-1877 GCA_049964315.1 Clostridia bacterium
CGGGTTGTCGACATCGGCAACTACATCCTCAGGAGCCGGGCCACCGTCCGCGACACGGCCAAGGTCTTCGGAGTTTCCAAGAGCACCGTGCACAAGGATGTTACGGAACGCCTGCCCAAGGTGAATGTCAAGCTGGCGGACGAGGTGAAGAAGGTCCTCGAGTTCAACAAGGCCGAACGCCATCTCCGCGGCGGTGAGGCCACTCGACAGAAGTTCCGCCGTGAGCCCGTCGACGGCATGCATCCGTGAATCACATGTCCGAGGGGGTGGACTGAAGCGGCAGGATTCATCCCGCGCAAATCGAAGTGCGACGCAGGGGGAATCTCCGGTCGAGTTGAACATCGAGGCTGTAATGACGCGCCTGCCCCATCGCTATCCGTTTCTCCTGGTGGATCGGGTTCTTGAGCGAACACCCGGGCAGTCCGTGCACGCCATTAAGAATGTCACGGTGAACGAGCCGTTTTTCGAGGGTCATTTCCCCGGCCATCCCATCATGCCGGGCGTGCTCATCCTGGAAGCCATGGCACAGGCCGCCGGCCTGGCCCTGGATGACCGGGAGGGGGCGCCGCTCGGCGTCCTCACCGGGGTGGACAAGGCCCGCATGCGCCGCATGGTGACGCCCGGGGACCAGCTTCACCTATATGCCACCCTGACCCGTCAACGGGGCCGTCTGGTGCGGGCGGAGACCCGGGCCGAGGTGGAAGGCCGGCCGGCAGCCGAAGCCGAAATCCTCTTCATGCTGATGGAGGACCGCCGAGATCCGGCTGCAGGGTCAGCGCCGGAGTAGGCTGCGCCGAAGATGAGGGCGGTCGCGGCCGCCCTCCGCATCCACCTTGGCCCACAGATTTTCGAAGGCGGCGAGGGAGTTCTCTCTCCTCGCTGACTTTGTGCTGCATTCAGTGCCAGATCCCGCGACAGGATACGAATGGCGCCCGCCCTCAAGTAATTGTCGTGGCGTCAAATGTTCGCTTGGTTATTTCGTTGACAGTGGCGATATAATTGCCACGGTGTGAACGATCGGTGGGGAGGGTGGATGCCGATGCCAGACTCAGCCGTTGCGGACGACGTGCGCGAAGCCATCGCGGCGTTTCTCCGGCTGGCCGCCATGGTCGAGACCATGAGCGGGGACCTATGGCAGTCGCATCAACTCACCCTCACCCAGGCCCGTCTTCTGCGGGTCATTCGGGAAGGGCCCACGGCAGCCGGCCATCTGGCGGGCAAGCTCGGATTGTCTGCCGCGTCCCTCACCCGCGTTCTCGAGCGGCTTGAGGAACGCGGCCTGCTGGAGCGCCAGGTGGACCGGGCCGACCGGCGCCGGGTGACGGTTTCCATCACGGCCCGCGGGCGGGAGACGGTCGGCGGCCTCCAGTTCTGGATGGGCTCGCCCATCAAGGCTGCCATCCAGCAAATGGACGACGCAGGCCGCGCGCAGTTTACGGCAGTTCTCGATCGATTTCTGAGTGACGTGCAGGGTTACCAGGGAGGGGCCCACTGATATGACGTCTTCAACCCAGGAGGCCGCACCGCGCAGGTTCGGCCACATTCCTTACAAATGGATCGCGCTTTCCAACACGACTCTGGGTGTGCTGATGGCGACGATCAACGGGTCTATCCTCATCATCTCACTACCGGCCATCTTCCGGGGGCTGGCGGTCAATCCACTGGCCCGCAACCAGACAGGGCTGCTTCTCTGGGTGCTGCTGGGTTTCAACGTCGCCACCACCATCTTTCTGGTTACGTTCGGACGCATTTCTGACCAGTACGGACGGGTGAAACTGTACAATGCCGGATTCGCGGTGTTTACCGTGGGCTCGGTCCTGTCGTTCCTGACATGGGGTCACGGACTGGCCGGCGAGTGGCAGCTCATCATCTTCCGG
>JBMFXK010000561.1:0-1876 GCA_049964315.1 Clostridia bacterium
CAGGAATTCCCCAAATTGGTCAGTAATCGTTGCCGGGGTCCATTTCCCTCTCGGATGGTCAAAGGGGGGCTACAGGCCCCTGCCGAGAGGAGGCCAATGCCCGAGGATGATGTCGATGTCGACCATTCGCGAGATGAAAACGTTACAGGCCCAAGGCTGGTCGGTCTCCGCCATCGCGGCCGCCCTCCAGGTGGATCGCAAGACGGTGCGGAAGTATCTCCAGCAACGCGATTTCTCACCCCAAGCCCCGGTGCCGACCGCGCGGGCGTCGAAGCTGGATCCGTACAAACCCCTTATCGATGCCTGGATCCAGGAGGATGCGCAGCAGTGGTTTAAACAGCACCATACCGCCCAGCGGATCTATGACCGCCTCCACGAGAGCCAGCCGGCCTGTGGGGTGTCCTATCCTACGGTCCGACGGTATGTGCGGCAACAGCGCCACACGGCCCCCACCACCGGCACCCTGGACTTGGTCTGGCACCCGGGCGAAGCCCAAGTGGACTTTGGCCAAGCCGATGTGCGGGAGGCCGAGGCCCCGGTCCGGCTGCATTTCCTGTGCCTCACCTTCCCGTACAGTAATGCGGGCTACCTGCAGCTGTTCCGGGGGGAAAACGCCGACTGTGTGGTGCAGGGGCTGGTCGCGATCTGGACGCACCTCGGCGGGGCGCCGCGTCGCCTGGTCTTTGACAATGCCAGCGGCGTGGGCCGGCGCACGGGGGAGACCGTGCACCTGACCGATCTGTTTCAACGCTGCCAGGCCCACTACGGCTTCGAGACGACGTTCTGCCATCCGGCGGCCGGCTACGAGAAGGGGAATGTGGAGAACAAGGTCGGGTATTTCCGCCGGAATCTGCTGGTGCCGTTGCTCCGGGTGACGGATCTGGCGGCCACCAACCGGGAACTGCTGACCCGCAGCGAAGCGCACTGGGCGCGTCGGCACTACCAAAAGGGCCAGCCGGTCGCCACCCTGTTTGCCGCCGCCCGGGCCGCGCTCCGCGCGCTCCCGCCCCAGGCCTTTGCGCCCTACCGGTTCACCCGGGTGCGGACCGACCGCCAGGGCCGGTTTCGCCTCGAGGGGGAGCACTGGTATTCGTCGGCCCCGGAACAGGCGGAGCAAGCCCTGGTGGTCCGCATCGGCGCCCATACGGTGGAGCCGCTGAGCCCCGACGGACGGGTGCTGACGTGCCACGCGCGCGTCTATGGCCCCCAGCGGTCGGACTCCCCCGACCCCCGGACCACGGTGCACCGGATCGCCCAGCACCCCGGGGCCTGGCGCAACAGTGGCTTGCGCGAGGCCCTGCCGGCCCCGGTCCGGACGCGCTTAGATGCGGCCGTGCGGGCCGATCTGCAAGCGGCGTTGCACGGCCTGGCGCAGAGTACGGAGCGGTGGGGGTTCGACCCTGCCGTCCGGGCCCTGGAAGAAGCGGTGACCCTCGGGCGCACAAGCACGCCCGATATCGTGGCCGTCGCCGGGCGATTGGCCTTGGCGCCGACCCAGACGACCCAAGCGGGACCGGATCTCCGGCCCTATGATGAGCTCCTCGCCCGGCGGGGGGTGCCCCGATGATGCTGCCCAAAGCCCGTCGGGACCGGCGCGAGGTCATCGCCGGCTATTGCCGGCGGTTGGCCCTCAGCCAAACCGCGGTCACCCTCTGCGAGCACGCGACGCCGACCCAGGAGGCCTTCCTCGAACAGGTGCTGGCCGCGGAGCTGGCGAACCGCGAGGTCAGTCGCCGGGCGCAGCTCATGACGCGCGCGGGCTTCCCGGCCCTGAAGACCTTGGCGGAGTTTGACCGCCAGGTCGTGCAGTTGCCCAGCGCCCTCACCTGGGACGATTTGGCGGCCGGGACCTTCATTCCCGCCCACCAAAACCTAG
>JBMFXK010000562.1:0-1872 GCA_049964315.1 Clostridia bacterium
CGGGTCCTCCGGGTGAAAGAGCACGTAGCGGTTCGCCCGCTCGTGGTTCCCCGGCGTATACGTGACGAGACCCATGGCGCAGAGTTCCTGGACGGCATGGATGGCGGTGCGTCGAGAGACCCCGCAGTCGGCCGCCATCCGCGTGTAGCCGGGAAATGCCCGTCCACGGTCCGCGTCCCGCCGGCAGAGATAGACGTAGACGAGGCGAGCGTGGACGGACAGCGAGAGACCGGGCCGGAAAATGGCGTTCGGGGCGTCGAACCAGTCACGCGTCCAGGCGCGATCCACAACGCCGGCGGCTTCGGCCCTCGCCGAGCACAGTGCCGTATCCGCTGGCGAATTCCCCCGATCGAGTGTCATGAGGTAGGACTCCTATCGTCCCGGCGCGGGCGGTCCGCACCGAGGGTGAGTGACGGACGGAATACAACGGCGCCCCGGCCTACCGGGGCACCGCTAGAGGGCAGGATGAGTGCCAGGATTTCAGCCTGGGCCATGGGGAGGCGATGGGTGCAGCGAATCTTAAGACCCGGCGGCCACGGAGGGCCGGGACGGTTAATCAGGGGAGCGTCACTGGTTGGGGTGGAACGCGGTCATGACGGCGTAGGGTGCGGGGGTCAGGCCTCCTGGGGTTCCACCCACCAGGGGTCGAGCACGGCCGCGGCGGCGCGGCGGTGCTCATACGGGGGCAATTCCGCCAGGATGCGGTCGACGAAGGCAGGCCAATCGGTGTAGACGTGCAGCGCCACCACCGGGTCCGTTCCGGTCCCGGGCGATTCCACCAGGACGGCCTTCCGGGAGAGGCTGACCCACCGACGCTCGTCATCGCCGGGAAACAACGTTCGCAGGCGGCCAAAGTCTGCCGGGGCCCCTCGGACGGGACCCGTGCCTTTCCCGTGCCATCCCGTATCCGTCCGCCGCCAGGCGGTCCAGTGAGCGACCGCACACAGACCCTGGACGTCGACCTCGATCATCCCCATACACCCCTTTTGGCTCGGTCTGCACGCTTGATCCTGAGAATCCGTCGCGGACACCCCACCTCTGGGCACCGAAGCGGTCAGATGGTGGATCGCCGGAAACCCTTGCCGCATAATCGTTTCAACGGAAAGAACTGGGTGTAAATCGGTCGAGGCGTCTAGGGTACTACCCGGGTGGCCGCTGGCCATGGCCTCGATGAGATCGAGCGCCTCTGCTCCCCGCACCTCTCCCACTACGATTCGATCCGGCCTCAGCCGGAGCGCCTGCACGATGAGGTCGTGCGTCGAGAAGCGGCCACGCGCCTCCAGGAACACGACACCGGGACGTACGAGGTTTAGTTCGCGAACATCCTCAATCACGACGAGCCGCTCCCGACTGTCTACCTCCCTGAGAAGGAGGCGGGCGAGGTGAGTCTTGCCGGTGCCGGCGCCACCTGCAATCACGATGTTGGTCCGGTCGTGGACCGCAGCGGCGAGGAAGGTCCACGCGTCCTCCGAGAAGCTCCCGCGGCGGATAAGATCAACTGACTCCAGCACCGCGTCGCTGGCCCTACGGATTGCCAGCGCAGGATGTTCACTCACAGGCGGGATGACGACCGAAATGCGCGATCCGTCGGCCAGACGGGCATCGGCCATCGGAGATTCGGAATTCAGGTCGCGCCCGCTCCGGGCCGCCAGACGGAGAGCCAGTGTCAGCACCTCAGCATCGTCCACGAAGATGGAGGGCACCGCCTCCAGCACGCCGTCTCTCTCCACCATCACATCGTCAAACCGGTTGACCATGATTTCAGTGACACTGTCGTCCAGGAGAAGCCCGTCCAGCGGCCCGAGGCCGGTCAGCTGGTTCATGACCGAGCGTCGTACCAGCGGCCTCAGCTCGGGTGACTCCAGGGCGCCG
>JBMFXK010000563.1:0-1864 GCA_049964315.1 Clostridia bacterium
CACCCCGGGTGCTGAAGACCGACGAGCGTGTGCAGTTGACGCGCGATCTCGACGCGAGCCGCTGCGGTCGCGGATGCGAATCCTGCACACGTCCACTGGCCCTCCGCGTACCCCCATCAGGAGGGTTACGAGGCCGTCGGGTGTGGGACCCCGACCCCACGGACCCAAACCTGGCCCGCTGGCTCTTGTACTTCCGCCGCCAGCGGTGGGATCTGTAGAGTCGCCCTCCGCTAGGACGCGCTGGCCGCGCCCGCGCTCTCGCGGCGTCGGGCCTCCGCCAGCTCCAGCACCATCATCAGCACCCCCAGATGCGAGAAGCCCTGCGGAAAGTTGCCCCGAGGCTCGGCGGTCTCCACATCCGCGTGCTCGCCCAAGAGGCCAAGATCCGTGGTGCGGTCCAAGAGCGCGTCCAGAAGACGCTCCGCACGATCTGTCTGGTGCTGGCGGATGTAGACGCGCGCGAGCCAGCTGGAGGCGAGCACGAACGGATGCGCCGCCTTGCCCAGCATATCGGTCCCATACCGGTATACCCAGGGGAAGTGCAGCAGTTCCTGTTCGATGGCCTCGACCGTGCGCCGGAACCGCTCAGATTCCGGCGGGCAGTACCCGTAGAGGGGCAGGGTCAGGAGGGCCGCATCCAGACTGTCGCCGCCGAAGGCCTGTACGTACGTGCCCTTCTCCCGGTTGAAGCCATGGGCTTCGATGGCATCGCGCACGTCCCGCGCCGTTTTCCGCCAGTGGTCCACCCGGTTCCGCCGTTCCGCCATCTCCGCCAGCTCCGCCCCGTAGTGGAGGGCCACCCAGCACATGAGCTTAGAATGGGTGTAATGGGCGTCCTGCCCACGAAACTCCCACAAGCTGGCATCTTTCTCGTCCCAGTGCACCGCCACCCAGTCCACCATGGTCTCGATGGAGGTCCAGTAAAAGTTCAGAAACTCGCGGTCACGGGTGGCGTGCACATACCGGTACAGTGTCCAGAGAAAGTCGCCCTCCACGTCCAGCTGGGTTTGGGATGTGGCCGCGTTGCCCTCGCGCACGGGGCGCGAGCCACGAAACCCCGGCAGCCATCCCAGATCGTGCTCGCCGCGAATCAGGGTGCCGTCGATGTGAAAGAAGGGCGCTTTGAAGGGCTTTCCCTGGAGGTCGACGAGGCTCAGCATGAATTCGATGAAGCGGCGCGCGTTCACGTGGTCGCCGGAGACCAGCAGGGCTTCGGCCATGTAGGCGCCGTCCCGGATCCAGGAAAATCGGTAATCCCACTGACGGGATTCCCCGACCGTTTCCGGCAGCGAGGTGGTCGGCGCCGCGATGATGGCGCCATTGGTCCGGTACTGGAGCCCGTACAGGACCAGAAGCGCCCGTTCGACCGCCTGCCGGTAGGGCCCGTCGTACGTGCAGACCAGATGGTCCTTCCAGTAGCGAATGGTGTGCCGGAGCGAGTCGTGCGGCTCCTCCTCCTGGAGGGCGTGCTCCGCTGAGACAGCCTCGTCCTGGAGCTGCTGGCGCACCTCCGCCGCTTCCCGGCCGGTGTCGGCCAGGTAACGCAGGATGAGATCGTAGCGTCCGGGGGGCAGCGTCCAGTTCCCGGTGACGGCATTTCCGCTCACGGCGGCGTTCGGATCCTCGCAGCGGCCGACGGGCACGAACACCAGCATCTCGGAGCCCTTGGGGTTCTCAAAGGCGACCGCGCCGTGATCCATCTCGCGCGGCTGCGGGGCAATCAGGCCGTATTCGAAGACGGGCTTCAGCTCAACGGTGAGGGCCATGTCGGTGAGAACCACCCGCCGCAGTTCCGCCCGACCCATGGTCAGGTAGTCGCAGATGACCGCCTTGCCGTCCGGACCCTGCAGCTCCGTCTCCAGCA
>JBMFXK010000564.1:0-1862 GCA_049964315.1 Clostridia bacterium
GCGAGCTCTGGTCTCAGTGAAGAGGAGATCCAGCGCATGGTCAGGGAGGCCGAAGCGCACGCTGCCGAGGACAAGAAGGCCCGTGCCCTCATCGAGGCCCGCAACGAGGCGGACGCCAGCATCCACGGCGCGCGCAAGGCCCTGAGCGAACACGCCACCGCCCCTGAAGCGGAAAAGGCTAAGGTCAACGAGGCCATTGCGGCGGTGGAGACAGCGGTCAAGGGCGAGGACGTGGAGGCCATCAAGGGTGCGGTGGCTACCCTCGTGGCGGCTATGTCCACCCTGCTGCAGCATGCCGGTGCCAGTACCGCTGGCGATGGTGCGGGCGCAAGTGCCGGCGCCGGCGGTCAGACCAAGAACGACGACGTGGTCGAGGCGGAGTTCGAGGAAGTCCAGGACAACAAGAAGTAAGTCTCTGGGAAACCGTGAGGGGAGGCGGGTCGGCCTCCCCTTGCCATTTACGGAAACAGGTGCATGGCCAGCAACAGAGATTATTACGAGTTACTGGAAGTCAGCCGCACGGCGGACGACGGGGAGATAAAGAAGTCCTACCGGCGTCTTGCCATGCGCTACCACCCGGACCGCAACCCCGGCGACGCTCAGGCGGAGGAGCGCTTCAAGGAGATCAGTGAGGCCTACGAGGTACTGTCGGACCCGCAGAAACGGCAGGCCTACGACCGCTTTGGTCACGCTGGTGTCCAGGGCGGTGCGGGCCAGGGCTTTGGCGGCTTCGGCGCCGGAGGCTTTGCCGGCGGTGGCTTTGGCGACATCTTCGGTGATCTCTTCGAGCAGGCTTTCGGGCGCGGTTTTGCCGGGCGCGACCCCGGCCGCGGCGCAGATCTGCGCTACGAACTGGAGCTCAGCCTGGAGGAGGCCGCCCAGGGCAAGACCGTCACCATCTCGATCCCCAGTTCCAGTGTCTGCGATAGCTGTGGCGGCAGCGGTGCCAAGGCCGGCAGCAGCACCGTGGAGTGCAGCACCTGCGCCGGTCGCGGGCAGGTACGCATGGTCCAGGGCTTCTTTTCCGTCACCCGCCCCTGTCCGGACTGCGGCGGCTCCGGTCGGGTGATCAAGGAACCCTGTCCCCAGTGCAACGGGCACGGGCGGGTGCGCAAGACTCGCAGCATCGAGGTCAAGATTCCGGCGGGTGTGGACACGGGCGATCGCATCCGCCTCGCTGGCGAGGGGGAGGCAGGTGAGCGCGGCGCCCCGGCGGGGGATCTCTTCATCGAGATCCGTGTGCGTCCGCACCCCCTCTTTGAGCGGGATGGCGACGACCTCCATTGCACCGTGCCTGTGAGCTTCACCACCCTAGCTCTGGGGGGGGAGCTGGAGATTCCTACCCTCACCGGTCGTGCCCGGATCCAGGTCAATCCCGGCACCCAGTCAGGGGCGGTGTTCCGACTCCGAGGCAAGGGCGTGCAGGGGGTGCGCAGCAAGCTCACGGGCGACCTGCACTGCCGTCTACAGGTAGAGATCCCGGTCCACCTCTCCGCGCGTCAGCGGGAACTCCTGCAGGAGTTCGCCGACGAGCGTGGCGAAGAGGTGCAGCATCCGCAGCAGGAGAGCTGGTGGAACAAGGTGAAGGACTTCGTGGATCGGATGGGCTTTTGATGGGCACGCCGCGGGTTGCCATAGATGCAGTGGCGGGCAAGATGGGGCGGGCGTTGGTCGCTGCCTTGGCGGAGCATCCGGAGCTGCGACTGGGCGCGGCCATAGGCCGGCCCGGCGCGTCCTATCTGGGCGAGGATGCGGGCCGGCTAGCCGGGGTGGGGGAGATGGGTGTCGCCGTGTGCGACCGTTTGGACGCGGTCCTGGACGACTTCGACGTGCTCATCGAGTTTGCGCCGGCGGACGCAGCG
>JBMFXK010000565.1:0-266 GCA_049964315.1 Clostridia bacterium
ACTGCGGTCTTGCCATCAAGTGTCCCGACTGTGCGGTCAGCCTCACGTTCCACCGCCGGGAGGGCGCCCTCATCTGCCACTACTGCTTCCACCAGGAGCGGATGCCGAACGTGTGCCCGGCCTGCGCCTCCGAACGCATCCGGACGTTCGGGGTGGGGACGGAGCAGGTTGAGGAAGAGGTGCACCGCCATTGGCCCGGGGCGCGGACGCTGCGGGCGGACGCGGACACTTTGCGGTTTCGGGGCAGCCACCGGACCCTCTTCGAC
>JBMFXK010000565.1:276-1862 GCA_049964315.1 Clostridia bacterium
GCGCTGACGTCCTGGTCGGCACCCAGATGGTGGCCAAGGGGATGGACTGGCCCGGAGTGACGCTGGTCGGGATTGTTGCGGCCGATATCACCTTGACCCTACCCGATTTCCGCGCGGGCGAGCGCGCCTTCCAACTGGTCACCCAGGCCGCCGGCCGGGCTGGCCGGGGCGACGAGCCCGGCCGGGTCGTTATCCAGACGTATAATCCGGAACATTACGCCATCGCCGCGGCCGCCGGGCAGGACTTTCCCCACTTCTACGCCCTGGAAATCCCCTTCCGGCAAGCCCTCTCGTATCCGCCGTTCGGCTGCCTGCTGCTGATGGAGGCTGCCGCCGAGGAGGAAGAGGAGGCGCGCCGGCTGGCCGAACGCGGCGCGCACGAAGCGGCCGCGCCCGATGCCACGATTTTGGGGCCGGCACCGGCCCCGCTCGAACGTATCCGGGGGCGCTTTCGCTACCACGTGCTGGTGAAGGCGCCGACCCTGCCCGCGATCCTGCAGATTGCGGCCCGGATCTCGGCGGCGGTGCCGCGTCTCAGCCTGACCATCGACCCTCAGAGCATGCTGTAGGCCCTGACCCTCCCCGCTGGACGAAACAACCGCCCGGAAGCCGCGGAAGCTTTATGCGCGACCCATCTGGGCGGCAGACGCTCCAGACGGTGCTGGGCCGGCTGTCCGGTATCATGGTGTGGACACTGAGGGAGGAGCCGCATGAGGCGGCGCCTCCTGCGGGCCGCGGGGGGGCACCTTCAGCCCGCAGGCTATCGGGCGAGCGGCGCGTGATGAGGGAGGGGCGATGGTGGGCGAGGGAGTGGTGTTCATGGGTACGCCAGCCTACGCGGTGCCGTCGCTGCGGGTCGTGGCGGCTTCCTGTTCACCGGTGCTGGTCGTGACCCAGCCGGACCGTCCGGCCGGGCGGGGACACCGGCTTAGTAAGTCGCCGGTGCGCGAAGCCGCGGAAGCGCTCGGACTTCCGGTCCTGACCCCGACCCGGCTGGGACCTAAGACGTTGGAGCGCCTGCGGCAGTTCTGTCCGCGCCTCCTGGTCACCGCGGCGTACGGCCGCATCCTCCCGGCCGAGTACCTGGCCCTGCCCGTGCGCGGGGCGTACAACCTTCACGCCTCCCTGCTGCCGCGGTGGCGGGGACCGAACCCCATCGCGTGGGCTATCCGCGCCGGGGACGAGGAGACCGGGGTCAGCCTGATGGCGATGGACACCGGGGTCGACACCGGACCCGTCGTGGCCCGACGTGCGGTCCCCATCCTGCCGTCCGACACGACCGGGAGTCTCGGCGTGCGCCTGTCCGTGACGGCCGCGGAACTGTTGACGGACTGGCTCCCGCGTCTGCTGCACGAGCAGGTCATGCCGTCCGCGCAGCCTCAGGCGGGAAGCATCGCTGCAAAATTTGCGCCGGAAGAGTCACGGATCCTCTGGAGCCTCGCCGCCCCGCTGGTTTCGGCGCAGATCCGGAGCCTGCTGCCGGAGCCGGCTCCGTGGACGCTGGTGGATGGGGAGCGTGTGGTCATTCGCGAGGTAGCGGCTGAGTGGGATGCGGGATCCGGCGACAGGCTGAGAACGGGTCAGAT
>JBMFXK010000566.1:0-1854 GCA_049964315.1 Clostridia bacterium
TCTGTCAGCGGTGGGAGCAGCATGGACGGCGGATCTGAAAAACCGGATAATGTCCGCGGGAGGCTGGCAATGTCGGTTCGTGGCGACCATGACAGGCTGCAGGTTCTAGGCGAACGCCTGTTTGAAGCCTTTGAGCCGGGCCAGGTGGTGACGTTTTTGAATCAAACGTTGAAGACGCGAGGCCTCATTTTCGGTGTACGACGCGTGCGCGACGGGTACGAACTCACGGTCTACGACGCCGAGAACCCCCGCCACCCCGAGGCGTGACCGCCATCACGCTCACTGCCGCGGGCGTCGTACGAGACGGCGGCGGACGGGTGCTGCTGGTCCGCCGAGATGGCCCGGGGGAGGACGGCCGCTGGGTGCTGCCAGGCGGCCGAGTTGAGCGTGACGAGGTGGTGCAACACGTCGTCGCGCGAGAGATTTACAAGACATCCGGCTTCGAGGCGGCGGTGGGATCCCTCCTGTTTTCCGCGCGCACCCACGGACCTGACGGCCCCCGCCTGACTCTTCATTTCGCCTGTACCCTGGCCAGTGGCGCCGCGGGACACGAGGACCGTGGCGCCACAGCCCTGTGTGTGGACGCACAAACAATCCACGGCATGCGCCTGGAGGCCGTCACGGCGTCGTGTCTGCGTGCCAGCCGCCCCCGTGATCATCTCGGTTGGCCGCCGGAACGTGCGGCTGCTGCGGGCGATAAGCTGTCTTCGCGTGGTCCGGTTTTCCCGCCGTCAGCACGTCCGGCCGGCATCACTCTGGCCGTCGCCGGCGTCGTCCCGGATGGAGAGGGACGTGTCCTGCTCGTCCGGCGCGGACATCCCCCGGAAGAAGATCGCTGGGCGCTTCCCGGCGGACGGGTCGAGCCCGAGGAGACTCTGGAGCATGCCGTCGTGCGCGAACTCCGGGAGGAGTGCGGACTTACTGTCTCAGTAGGAGGCTTGCTGTTCTCCACCCAGATCCTGAGCCCGGCGGGCGGGTTTCTGGTATTGGACTTCGCGTGCACGCCGACGGGCGGCGAGCTGAAGGCGGGGGATGACAGCCGGGAAGCCAGATTTCTCGCAGAACATGAAATGCCGGGCGTCCGCCTCGCGGCGGGCATGAACTCCTGCCTGCGTGACAGTCTGGTCCGCAGCCAGCTGACATGGGCGCCCGTGGGCAGGCCCGAGAACGGGGAGGCGAACAGTTGAGTCAGCGCTGCGTCGTCGTGGGCATTCACGACAAGAAACGGCGTCTGGAAGCCGAGGACAGCCTGGCGGAACTGGCGGCGTTGGTGCGTGCCTCGGGCGGCGACGTGGTCGGCAGCGTCCTGCAGGCCCGGGAGCCCGCCGAACGGCTGGGACGCGGCAAGGCCGAGGAGGTGCGGGAGCTTGCCCGTACCACCGACGCCGAGCTGGTGGTTACCGATTGGGAGCTTCGCCCCGCCGAAGCCCGCACGCTCTCAGACTGGGTCGAGCGGCCTGTCCTCGACCGGACGGAAATCATTTTGGACATTTTCGCCACCACCGCGCGCAGCCGCGAGGGGCGCCTTCAGGTGGAGATGGCGCAGCTTCAATACCTCCTGCCCCGGCTCGCCGGCGGAGGCAGAAACCTGTCGCGCACGGGAGGCGGCATCGGAACTCGGGGCCCGGGCGAAACGCGCCTTGAAACAGACCGTCGGCGGCTCCGCTCCCGCATCGCGGCGCTGCGGGCGGAACTTGGCGAGCTGGACCGCGAGCGCCAGCAGCGGCGCGTCCGCAGGAGCCGCGGCCTGGTGCCGGTGGTGGCGCTGGTTGGCTACACCAATGTGGGGAAATCAACGCTGTTCCAGGCTCTCACCCACCGGACCGCTCCGGTGGCCGATCGCCCATTCGTCAC